>NZ_JFBD01000001.1 GCF_000709085.1 Virgibacillus alimentarius
TATTAGCAGAATAATACAATTATTTAATCATAAGCAAAGGAATCCAGTATCTACTGAATTCTTTTTTCGCTATTTAGCCGAGTTTTGTCCCAGCCTCTTTCATTTAAATTATTATTCAATTTCCTGACTCCATACCGAAAAAATGTAACTCCAGAAGCAACCGCTATGGCAGGACGACCAATTTTATCAACAAGAATTGCTGTAAAGCGTGAGGGAAGGTACATGACACCTATAAATGCTGCTGCGGATAAGATGAATGGTTTAGCTATAGCTGTGACGGCATTTCCTCATCTGCCTCTCATTGCTTGAGCTTTAGTAACTGGACCTTTGATTGAATTACCTGTACATTCCGTTGTCTCCCAAATGCTGCTTTTCACAAGGAAAAAGAGTAAAAATAAAGGCTATCCTATATAAACCAAGATAACCTTATCTAATCCAACAAACCTTACAAGTTTGCTAAATAAACAATATTTAGTTTAATACTATTTTCTTACAGAATGTTTGTTTTTTAGAACTATCCATAGAATAGACACTATCGTTTAATGATTTGGCGACTTTAAAAGGCGTAATGCATTTAAGATTACTATAATTGCTGCACCTGTATCGCTCAATACCGCCATCCATAAGGTTAACCACCCTGGGAAAATCAATCCTAATGCAATAAATTTAATAATTAAAGAAAACCAAATATTTTGTTTGATAATTGTTAAAGCTTTTCTACTTAATTTAATCGTATACGGTAATTTATCAAGGTTATCGGCCATTAAAACAACATCTGCTGTTTCCATCGCTGTGTCTGTTCCTGTTCCACCCATTGCAATCCCTAAGTCTGCCGTTGCAAGAGCTGGTGCATCATTAATTCCATCACCAACCATAGCAACTTTATTACCCTCTCTTTGTAGTTGTTTCAATGCTGTTACCTTATCTTCAGGCAGTAATTCGGTAAAATAACGATTAATACTCGTTTGTCCTGAAATTCGTTTTGCCGTTCCATCGTTATCACCTGTTAGCATAACAATTTGCTCCATCCCAACCTTACGTAAATGATTTAATGTTTTTACAGTCGTAGTGCGTAAGGTATCTGTTACACTGATAACTCCTAAAACCTTTTCCCTATTTCCAATGATTACAATCGTTGATCCGTATTGTTGTACCGACTGAATTATATGGTCCACACTACTAAGCGAAATATTCATTTCTTCAAATAACCGATGATTCCCAGCGTAATAAACTTTGTTATTAATTGTCGCTTTAACCCCTCTACCGACAATGTTTTTGAATAGTGATCCTTCAGCTTGTAAAATGTTTCGGTCCTGAGCATATTGTACAATCGTTTTTGCAATTGGATGTGTCGAGTGACTTTCTAATGCATAAGCGACGGATAATAGCTCCGTCTCAGAAGTATTTATCGGATGAATTTCAGATACTCTTGGTTTCCCTTCCGTCAGTGTGCCAGTTTTGTCAAAGGCTACAGCATTAATTTTACCAGCAATTTCTAAAAACGTGCCACCTTTGATGAGAACACCGTTTTTGGCAGCATTACCTATAGCGGAAACAATAGCAACTGGTGTTGATATAACGAGCGCACACGGGCAAGCGACAACTAATAAAGCTAACCCTTTGTATATCCATTCACTCCATAAGCCAAATCCAAATAACGGTGGAATGACAATAACCGATATGGCAAGAACAAATACAATCGGTGTATAAATACTTGCAAATCGATCAATAAATGCTTCTGTTGGTGCTTTTTGCTCTTGGGCCTCCTCTACTAAGTGAATGATTTTAGATAGCGTTGTATCTTCAATTAATTTAGTTACCTCAACTTCTAATGAGCCACTTTCATTCATCGTACCCGCATAAACAGCATCCCCGATAATTTTATCCACCGGAAGGGATTCTCCCGTAATAGGTGCTTGATTAACACTTGATTCACCTTGTATAATGTTTCCATCTAAAGGTATTTTATCACCAGGTTTTATAACAATTGTATCGCCAACTGAAACTTCTTCTACAGGTTTTTCTATTAAATCATTGTCTACTCGAATCCATGCCATTGAAGGGGCCATATTCATTAAGTTTCGTATAGACTTTCTCGTTTGATCCATTGAACGGTTTTGCAAGTAAATTCCCAAAGAGTACAACCAAACGACTGTTGCCCCTTCGAACCATTCACCAATAATTGCCGCACCAATAGCAGCCGAAGACATTAATACATTCATATCAAGAGAACGACTTTTCACTGCATAGTAAGCACTTTTAATTGGTTGATAACCATTGATTACAATAGCAATAGCAAATAGAATAGTAGAAACAAACGTTGGAAAACCAATATAAGAACCGACAAAGCCAATCGCAATAAATGCCCCCGAAATAATTGTATTTAATAATTCATGTTTATTTCGTTTATTCTCCACAGGCTTTCTGTCTCTCGTTTGTAAGGATGCATGAAATCCAATTTTAGAAACTTCTTTTAAAATGTCATCTACTGGATTTGTATGTTCTATTCTCATATTTCCAGCAGCAAAACTTACCTGAACATCACTTACTCCCTGAATTTTAATTAAATGGTTTTCTATGCTTTTCGCACAACTACCACAATCCATCCCTTGAACATCATAAATCCGCATCTTGTTATTTTGAAATATCCGTTCAACGGTAAATCCGAGATTTTGCACTGTGCTCTCTAATTGTGCGGATGAATAGTTTCCATTTGCAACAACTTGTAATTTTTCGGTGTTATAATTAACTTTTGCACTAATGACATTTTTTAGGCGTTGTAACCCTTTCTCAATGGTTGATGCACATGAAGGGCAATCCATACCATAAACTCTGTATTCAATTTCCTCCCCTTCCTGTGCCGAATCCACGCCAACAGTCGCCCCTTTAGGATTGCTACAGCAAGATGTTTTCTCTTCTACTGTACTGCAGCAACTCTTGTTGACTGTATCTGATTTAGAACTGGATCCACCAATCCCTTTTGATCCTTCTTCACTACTACAACACGACGCTGTGGCTTTATCCGCTTCAGTACTACAGCTTTGTGTATTAGTACTTTCTTTAGCACCCTCTGCACCACAACAACTGCTATTTGTTACTATTTTTTCTTGACTATTAGAACAACAGCTCATCATATCACCCCCTAAATTATGTGATTTTTACACGTACCTATATCCATATGGATGTCTATTAGAACGTCATCAAACATAGCTAGCAATTGACGTACTTTTTCATTTCGTAATTGATAATAGACAAATTTCCCCTCTTGTCTACTAACAATAAGACCACAACCTCTGAGACAAGCTAAGTGTTGTGATACACTTGATTGATTACCTTCTATCTCATCAACAATTTGCGATACAGTTTTTTCGTTGTCTTTTATGCTGTCAAGAATTTGTATCCTTGTTTTGTGGGAAAACCCATGAATAAACTTCACCTTCGTATCAAGATCTATTTTTGACATGTATTTCTCCCCTTATATATTAGAATAAACTAATATGTTTTATTTACATCATATTAGCATTATCTAATATGTGTGTCAAAAAAAATATCCAATCGAAAGAGCCACTTCATCACTACATGCAGTCAGAATAATCAGTGAGCAGATAATGGCGAGAAAAGTTGTTAACTTCTTCATTGTCTTCCACCTTCAAATTGGTAAATGATGATAAAGTTTGAGTTGCTTTTCTATCTAAAAAACACTCCAATCAGTAAACCGATTGCAAAGAAAGCAAACGCAATTTGTACGAATAGATACATTGCAAATTCAGGACCT
>NZ_JFBD01000002.1 GCF_000709085.1 Virgibacillus alimentarius
AATTACATTACATATAATAAAACTCTTGTGTATATGGATAGAAAACGTTATAATATCTAATGTGTCTAATATGTGCCCGTAGCTCAGCAGGATAGAGCAATGGTTTCCGGTACCATGTGTCGGGGGTTCGAATCCTCTCGGGCGCGTTATGTTGAAAGTTAATAGTAGCAAGGCTCCGAGCAACTTTCGGAACCTTGCTAATTTTGTTTTCTATAGCTATATTTCTAACAAACTTCTAACCTATTAATTTTTTTCGATCAAATAACTGTTAATAGTGCTCCGTAGCAAAAAACAAAAATCACACCTAATAAAATTTCTCTTCAAATTACATAGGCCTACTTGCTGCGGTGGGCCTTTTTTAAATTGCTGTTACTAAAAAAGAAAACCTATTTTATTTATCCTTTTTAAGATTGACTTTTCCCTATAGTTTCTATATTATTAGAACAAATGTTCCCAAAGGAGTAACTTGTCATGAACAAAAATTTAATTGATAAATTTATAGCAATGCCTTTAGCAGTTACAGTGTTTAAGCAAGATCAGAATCAATTTAAATCATTTAAGATGAGGAATCTTTATTTAGATAAGTTGGATGCGGTTATAGACAGAATGGAGAAAGATTTTTATTCACTGAAACAAACTTTAATTAGTAAATACCATTTAGATGTAAAAGTTATCGATCAGTGCACGTATAATGTGAATGGAAAAGTTATAGAATATACTCCAGAGGAAATGAAATTGATGACTAGTGAGGTTATGCATGAATATTTATTTAAAGTGAAGGAATTTGAAAGGAAAGAACGAATATGGAATGTATAGTGCATAATAACAAACCTGTTTGGCCAAACTAATAAAACTTCCCTTCAAACTACATAAGCTACCCGAAATAGGGTAGCTCTTTTTTTATATGAAATCATTCATCTTTAGGAAAAGCATATTACAGTCCTAATCACCGCACCAGCTACTACCGATATAGGGGACTCTATGGACAAGGTAACTAAGCACAATGATTAAGGACCAGGGAGAAGGAAGGTTTACCTCTCTTACAGTACAACATATTTTTTAAATTATGGTAAGATGAATAAAACAATCAACGAGATAGCACAAATTTAGTTAGGAGGTGAAAAAGTGAAATACAAATTAGACATGAAAGACATTCCGCCGGAAACAAAAAAAGAAATGGATAGATTCTTTTTTAGGACTAGCATACCTAGAATCATAGAGGAAGAAAAACGGAGAAAAAAGAAAGGAAAAGATGGCGAATGCAACAACTAAACATCAATTTAACAATACCAGTACCTGTTGATCAAGATTAATAATCAAGGTATAGAAGGTAAGTAATTTTTAGACCGCCCTAAAAAGAGCGGTCTTCATTATTATTTCACGTCTTTTTTATACACCCAAGACATGATCCCATCCAGCAGCACCCGATCAGATTTAACTTGAATGATTTTGTAGGTACTGCCTTTAACGTAGCTTGCAATGGACTCTCCAGTAGCAAAATGAGTCGCTGTTTTCTTGACGGTTACTTTATCCCCTACAGCAAAGGATGTGGAACCTCCTGAACTTCCGGATCCACTTACTTTCAATACTTGTCCAGGATGGATAGTATCACCTTTAAGGTTATTTAAGGATTTTAATTCTTTTACAGTCATACCATGATCTTTAGCGATTTCCCATAGAGTATCGCCTTTTTTAACGGTGTAGGTGCCATCGCTAGGTGTAGATCCACCACTCCCTTTTTCAAGACCAAATGCTTTAGCAATACCATTAACATGGCCACGTGCAACATCATTAATCCAAGACTGTGATTTCATCTTGCTTGCATCAGAGCTATGGTCAATAAATCCATTTTCAGTGAGTACGGCTGGCATAGCCGATTCCCGTAATACATGGAGGTTAGCTTTCTTTTTTCCTCGATCTCTCATATTAATCTTTTTCATCACTTCATTATGGATATCACTTTGGATTTTTCCTGTTTTTGAAGAACTTGAAACGGTGGTATAGATATAATCCTCATAACCTGTTCCACCACCTGCATTAATATGAATAGATAAGAAAAGGTCTGCACCCCATGCATTAGCTTCGTTAGTTCTTTGTGTCAATGTAGGGTAGCTGTCTCCTGTTCGTGACATTTTAACTGACACGCCTTTATATTCTCCAAAGTACTGCTGCACTTTCTTTGCAATCTTTAATGTGATGTCCTTTTCTTTAATACCATTAGCTTGTGCACCTGGGTCACTGCCACCATGTCCTGCATCAATAAAAATACGTACCATATTATCAAACAACCTCTCTTTTTATGAATTGTCCATTTTCGTTTCTTGCGCTCATATTCGGGCGCGATATACCTAATTCTTTTACATAGGAAGCTACTGTTGACTTGCCAATACCTAATTGTTTCGCTATATATCTACCAGAAAATCCTTGCGAATAAAGCTTTTCTATTTCCTTAACGTTGTACTTTCTTACACCTTTTTTATCAAGTGTGTTGTGCAATCTTCTATGGTGTTGTGCTGTTAACAACTCCAGATTCTCAATCCTATTATCCGTCTTGACTTTATTCTTATGGTGGATAATCTCATCGGGCCGTAGCATTCTTCTTAGATGTTTCTCCATAACTAATCTGTGCTCTCGAACATAATTATTGTTTGCGTTAGGATGATTCGGTTTTCTTACTATGACATAACCGTCACCGTCCATGGTTCGCCCCTTTGTTTTGGATTGTCTAGAAAGATCAGGCTTATCATGGTTTTCTTTGATAACCATTTTTACCACTCTCCTTTAATATTTTTTGCATTAAAAAAAGACACCCAATTCGAGCGTCTTATTTCATGCCATGATCTTTTAAATATTTTTTATTTTGTCGAGCTTGCTTAGTAATATCTGTATCAAAATACGTGGCAATCAGAGCCATCACAACTGTTGCTACTGTTGATACAGCCTCATAAATTTGTTCATCAGTAAATGGCAAAGGGTCAAATCCAAATCCTATTAAGAATTGGTTGATTAAAACTATTACCAGCACAACAATACGAACGATCATATTCTTATTAAATTGCATGTTTATCACCTCCTTTAAATGGACTGATTCATTAGTAAAATAATTAGTGTAATCAAAGCAAAAATCCATCCGCCCCAATTGCGAATGGATTCACCTACTGATTGTTTGCCTTGTGTCATAGCTTTCATTTCATTTACTTGTTCTTTGACTGCCCCTAGTTCTTCTCTCAATCCGTTATATTTTTTAATAATATTTCTCGTTTCTTTCATTTCCGCTCGTAGATCTCGAAAATCGCCTTGCATTGCGTTTAACTGTTCAAATAATTCTTTGTTGCTATACCATTGTTCACTCATGCTCAACCCCCTGTGAATCTATATATATTAATACATCCTATATCGTTTAAAGATAACGAATATCATCGCCACCTTTAAAATAGCATAAAAATAACACCTGATTTTTAATCGGTGTTGTCATCCTTATTATCTCCTTTTAATTCGTCAATTTTTTCTCGCTGACTAGTTATGATCGCATCTTTATAACTATTCTCCTTCACTAAATCCATATAGCTTTGCATCAACGAATTATAAGCATATTGTAGATTGACTTTTTGTTGTTCCATCAATAAGTACCTCCTAAATGATCAATTATTGCTTTCTCTAACGTTTCTATCCTTTCATTTTGTGATTCCAATTTATTCTTTAATTGTTTGTTTTCATTGTATAGATCATCCACTCTGTTTGTTTGATGCTTTAAAGAACCTGCAATAACACCTACAAAATTATCTTGTATAACATATTCGCCATCTGCACTAATTAATTCATAGGGTGCTTCATCTAAAATCATTCCATAGCTTTCTTTTCTTCGTGTTGATCTTGCATTCTTTTGACCATCCGTCTTGTAATGGAATGATTTCAATTTTATGTTGTCAAAAATTCCTTGTGCTTTTTCAGTCTTTAAGTCATTTATATTTTCTTTTGATTCTCTTTTAGATAATTTGTGCTCCTCATTTCGGTGGATGTGGTTCGTGTATATTCTCCATAGCCTAGCATTAGGATTACCTATATAACCCCAACCACTAACATTAGGTTTAATCGTTTGATTCCATGCACCATCTCCTTCATAGTTTGATCTGCTGAATATCCAATAGTTAGAATCATTACTCATTACAAACCTATGTTGCTTTGCGTAATGAGTGGCATATTCTTTCGCTCTGTACTCTACATAAACATCTGATGCTTCAGTACCAACTACAAACGTATCATTGACGTTCATTCCAACTCCTGCCGATTTACTGCCATTACCGCTGAAGAACCTTATTGTACTAGGGTCTGATTGCCCTTTACCTCCAAGATTTCTAATGCCAATGTGGATTCTTTCATTTCCACTACTATCAACAGAAACAAATCCTGTATCATCAATCTTAATTTCCTGCTTACCATCATGGACACCAACAGTTATTTTTCCAGTATCAACTATTCCTGCTTTCAAGGCATTTGTAGATACGGTATCGTTGTAAAGATTTCCTCCATCAATATAAGTAGTATCTCCATAAACCCATGCTTCGTAAGGATTCCACTCTGTCGCTTTCTTCCCTTTTTCTAACTTAGGTTCCCCAAAAAGGAAATATGCAGCTTTCCCATTTGTTGATTCGGAACCAATGAATATTGCAATATCATCTGCACTATCTCCAGAATATGTGAACGTGTAGGTATATTTATATAAAGACTTATTGAATCCGTTATATTCAATCGTGTCTATTTTCTCTTTTGAAAAATTGAAACTTTCTCTTATTGCACCGCTATAATATATACCGCAAGAAGTAAAATCTGAATCTAACCAATCACTTGAAAAACCTATCATAGAAAAAGTGTAGGTTTCTCCGTTTCTTAATTTATAACGATAAGGTGTTCTTATTCTAGGGTTATCACCTTCTTCGACACCACTTCCTACATTTACATGTAAGAAATTATATCCGTCTACTTCTCTTGTACTTAATCCTTTTATATAGCTTATCCAACTTACCCAATCATCAACATGATGTTTTTTGCTAAAATCCGTATAGGATAATATGTTACTAGAGCCTAATTCAATTTGTGTTGGGTCGTAACCTTCTTCAAATACGGTTTCAGGTCCAACTGCAACTTGATTACCTCTTAATCTTCCTTTTATATCAGCATCTGTTATTTCTACATTGGCGATCTTAGCAAAATCTATTTTTGCATCTCCTGCAATCATTTCATTCGTGATTATTCCATCTTTGATATAGACTTTTCCATTTTCTACTACTAAATCACCATCGATAGATACACGTTCAGCATCAATTTCAATTTCCTCTGGGGATTGGTTAATAGTTGAAATGACACCATTTTTTTCTACTTTTAATTTAATATTATCTGCGTTTTGTGTAATGCTCGATTCTGCTTCAGTTACTCTGATATTCATATCATCCATGTCAGTTTCGTATTTTTCTTCTTTAACCCTTAAAGCTATTTCCTTTGATTGTTGATCTATTTCAGAACCTAATTTTTTAATGTCATATTTAATATCTTGAGGATTAGGTTGCCATGGCAATGCTCTTGTTCCTTCTTGAAGTTGCACTTCCCATATTCTGAACCAACTGTTGCTTGTATCTCTTGATGATACTCCACCAATTTTTAATTGTGCTTCTTTCATAGTTTGGTTAGCTTCAAACTTTAAAATTTGTAAATTTGTATCGTACCTAGATGATGTTTCTGTTATATCTAACGATTGTTCATTTTCATTATCAAATATTTTAATTAAACTGAAGTCAACTCTAGGACTTCCTCCAGTCCTTCTTTCAACGAATGATAAAACATATTTTTTTCCTTTTTCAACATAAAATGTTTCAGGAAATATAAAGCCGACTTCATCTCCCTTGACCGCAGGTCTTTTTCTGACTCTCGCTATATCTCCTGTGTATGTTACATAGCTTGAATATGGGGATGTTTGATCAATTTCGGTTTCTTCAAATGGTATTAAATTTGTTACGTTTTCTTCTTCATTAAAGTCGGTATTCCTTAAAATATTTCTTCCACTAATCTCTAAATCGTTGATTTTATCAATGACATAGGATTCGTTGACCTTACTATTGATTCTGTCTGAATGTTGTTTAAATGTTGAGTTTGTATCGTCTTTAAATGTCTTATAGTCTGTCTCTAATCCAGATACTTCACTTTCAATTCCCTTTGCGGTTTGCTCGATCTCGCTTGTGTATTTTTGTAAATTGTCGATTTCATTTTCCATATCTTCCGGCGCAGGTGACCAGTCGGTGGCTTTGTTGCCTTTTTCGAGCATAATGTCAGGTATATCATCTGATGCGTTTGACAAATAGATAAAACCCCATGTAATTCCTTGAGGTACTTTTAATTTGTTTTCAGTATTTGGAGGTTGATCATCTAACCTAAAAGCTTTGTCGATTACGGGAGAACCTTCCTTCGGTTCTTCGTTAAACCAATATACAGCCCAACGATTATTCGTATCAGACAATCTGTATAATACCCACTCTTCTCCTTCTTCAACAGGAAAAGAATACCCTCGCCAATCTGATCTAGACTCTAATATGTCACCTCCAACCCATGCAAGATTATTAATTTTTTCTCTTACAAAGTAATTCCTTCCACCAATGTCAATTTTCCCTAATTCGCCTTGTACATAGGTTTCGTCTACCTTTGACCTGATCTTTTTAGCATTTTGTTCGATACTGCTGGTATTTGATTCTATATTATTCAAGATTCCTTTTTTATCAGTCTGATATTGTTCATCAGATACCTTTAATTCAATTTTCCTTGCGTTTTGTTCAATAGAAGATTGGTTATCTGATATTGATGTTTCAAGGCTTTCTTTATCCTGTTGATACTGTGTATCATTTACCTTAGTTTTAATATCCTTTTCTGACTGACTAATACGGGTCTCATGACTTTTCAAATCCGTTATGATGCCTTCTTTATCTGTTTCATAAACTGTCTTTGATACGACATTGTCAAACATATCATCTAACTGTTCAATGGTGTAAACATCATCTTTATTCGCTTTATCAACTAGCTTGCCATTAACAAATTCAGCATCAACTTTATCTGCTAAATCTGTGATGATTTCCCCGACTTTTTCTTGATATTCACCGATATCGACTGCCCCAATATCATCTGCGCTTATAGGTGACAAAGGAACCCATTCTGTACCATTCCAACGTTTTAAAACATAAGGTTTATTGCTAATGTCTAGCCAAAACTTATAATCATCAGGACTAGGTGCTTCTTCTCCTTCATAAATGCTATATTCAATAAATTCAGGAACAATATCTTCCAGATCAGGTAATTCTAATTGAACAGTTGAAGCACTTACTTGTTCAGAATAATCACTAGGTGTACCATGCGTGTTTACTGCACGTACTCTAAAATACCATTTTTCATCTGTATCAGCTTCAAAGTTATAACCCCCTACTTTCCCCCTGTAAACTAAATTTGTCTTATCAGGAGTGAATCCATTAATTTCTGAAGCATATACCTCATAGTTTGATATTATATGAGTTGGTTCATAGTCCCATGAAAGCATGATCGTTTTAAATAACCCTTCTGCTTTAACATTTTTAGGTACATCTGGCTTAATGTCTGGGAATTTTTCATCTGTTACAGGTCCACCTCCTGCATCCCAATTTCCACTATCTTCTTTTACCTTATCTACAACCCAATCAATGTCAGTATTGTCTGGGTCTAAATCTAATATGTTGCCAAGTTTGACATCACCGCTGCTAGGGTCTCCAATATCGTAAGTCATTTCCATAACACGACTTTCAATGAGTATCATTGGTTTGATATCTTTATCCCTAGCAATGCCTGTATCGCCAATGAACACTTCTTCGTGTTCATAACCTGATATTTTATAAAAGGTTTTAATAGACATTTCATATTGTGCCTTTGGTTCTTTTTCATTCTGAACCGCTTGCCATGTTTTATTTAAAAGTTTTTCTGGCTCTTTTTCTTCATTATCTTCATAAAGAGCAAAACGGTGTTCCATTTCTCCTGTTTCAGGGTTATAGATGCCATGCTTCTTTCTTGCATCTTCATCTCCGACCCATTCCTGCCCTTTCGGCTTATCAACTGGGTCTCCATTATCCTTAGACCAAACAACATCACGAAATGTTATTTTTCGGCTATGGCCACCACCCTCCGTTTCCAATGATGAACCTTTTCCATATAAAGCCGTTTTAGGATAATAAAGAATGGTTCTAGTAATGTTTTGAATATCTTTACCAATTTCAAATCGCTTTCCTTTATCTTCACCTTTTCGATCTAGGATATCTATATATCTTCCAACTATTTTATTGTCTTTTATTTCAATGCGATCAATAACTTCTCCGCCCCATGTTTCGATTAGCTTTTCAAGACACTTATAGGCACTTTTGAAATAAAAGCTAGTTGAGTTTTTCCCTAAATTAGCTACATTCCCTACTTTCCATCTTGAGTTTTCTAAAATTAACCCCAGAACAAACTCGGCCGATCTGTCCTGGGGCTTCCTTTCCTCTACCATTACATCTGTTAATTCATCCATAGCAGGTTTGCACTGTATTTCTTTTTCCGTTGATTCTCCATCCTGATCATCTGTTTCACGAATAGTAAACAATCTTAGATTACCTTTTAAGTCTCTAAATGCGACCTGATTTCCACCAACTAAATAATCGGCATCTTGATCATCAGCAGGAAAAACAATAGAAAAGGAAACAGGCTTCTTAACTGTTTCCTTGAAAGGTGCTTCTATATATTTATCTGTCACTGCTAAAATATTATCAAACTTATCAAATATAAATATTTTCTCTCGCATTTGCTATCATCCTAACAACTTACAGATGATTTTATTCCATCTTCTGTGCACGATATTGAAGAAGATCGATCGCCATCCCTGACAATAAATTCAAATCCTATTAACCTTTGCGTATATTTAGGCACTTTATCTGTCGTGTTATATCTTACAGTTCCATCTTCATAAAATTCTTTAATAAGATTCATCATCACTTCCACCTTTCTGTGTATTCCACTTCTATCTGCATAGAAGGTATCGTTCTGATTAAATTGATTCCTGATTCAAAACTAAAAAAGTCAGCATATAACAGATCAATGGTTTTCATTTGCAATTTATCATTAATAAAGACTTTATTTTTTTCAAAATCAATTTTTATTACATCATTCTTTTTAAAATCATAATGCAATCTCAATATTTCATCTTTTTTACTCAATTGTAGATAAGGCATATCTTCTTTCATAACTACTGTAACGAAAGGTTCTGCACCTGCATTTCCTTTAACCTCTATTTCTGTTGCTTGTGATATTTCTAACCAACGCATTATGCCCCACCCTCTGGGTCTGGTTCAGGTTCTTCCAATGCCTTGAGCCTTTCATCTATATCATCTAATAAGGTTTGCATAGTTGAAATGCTTTCCTTATTGGCTTGTAAGTCATTTTGAACACTTTTTATAGATTCATCAATATTTGTTATATCTGTTTCAATATCACTAATGCTATTAGTGTTTTTAGTTATATTACTTTTGTTTGTACTAATGCTATCACTATTTTTATCAATATCACTTGTGTTCGTGCTGATATTTGATTTATTCGTACTTATAGATTCAGTGTTAGAATTAATTTTTGATTCATTGCTATCAACATCAGAACGTAACCCTTTGATATCACTTTTAGCTTTATTTGAATCCTGTTTTAAAGTTGATACATCACTCTTAATAGAACTAATATTACTCTTGATTGCCTTTATTTCATCATCTATTTTATCTGAATTTCGACCGAAATTTGCTAAGGTTGTATCAATTTCATCTGTCATTTCAGGTTTAACTAATTTTAAATTAGGGGTTGTTGTTGCCATTAACTAATCCCTCCCACGTCATTCCTTCGTATTCTTCCCATGTGAATTTCTTTAGTGCTATGGTTTTCTTAGGTTCACCATATTTTCGAGGGTCAGGGCATAGGAAATTTATTTTCAAGGTGGAGAAGGACACAATTTCCTGATCAGGAATTGCATCCCCTTCAACTATGGCATAATACGTTCGGTTAGGTCTATCATCAAAAACTAATGGTTTTTCTTCATCTGTGATGAGCCAATCTGCCATTTCTTCTGTTTTATCTAGCAAGTCATCTTTGCTATCCCCTTCTATTCGTAGTTTAACAGGTATGACCAATCCCTCTATTTCTTTTCCCGACACTTTTTCACCAATTTTATGAGGAACTTTCGTTTTATTTCTTTTGATTGGCGCCCAATAAGGTCTCTCCATTTCCAAAATACGAATATAAGGCTTTTTTATATTATTAAAGGTGAAATTACTCGACATTATCCATCACCTCTGTAGCTCTTTCGTTTCTGTTGTTTTGTAACATAAGGTTCAACCATCTTTCCTACTACATGACCATTCATGACTACTGCATAATCATGTTCTTGTTCAACTGCTCTAGCAATACGTTTCAATTCACTCAATACTTCTTTATTGTGCTTTTCATCTTTAAATCCTAGTGCATCTCCTGTTCTTTCCCAGATCGCCTGTTGGCTTTTTCTTTTGGCAGGGTCATGACTAATGACTGATTCTGCCCAACCACCCTCTGCAATCCAAGCCAACTGTTTGCGGTTAATGCCAAATGCACCATCAGCATAGCCGACATAAGATTTTCCTTGCGCAAGAGCACGAATGCCCGGAACATTAAACACGTTTCCATATCTTGACTTGATGTAATTAATGGCGGCTACAGCATTATGCACAGGATTCATAATGTCATCCATACCTGACTTTTTGTGAGCATTAAATGTAGGTTGAATTGTCTGCATAAGACCCATAGATGGTGTACCACGTTTCCAGTTTATATCCCATTTATTAACGGTACTCGGTCCAGTTCTTCCTCCTGATTCTTTCATTGCGATTGTTTCTAATGCATTTTGCCATGCTTTAGGTACTCCTGTTACCGCTATTGCTTTAGCAATCCACTGTTTGACATTTCCTGTTGCATTAGCACCAGAACCAAAATCAAAACTTTCTGTTTCACCTTTGATAAAGCTAACAGCGCCATCTTTGACTTTCTTGGCAAGACCTTTTGCCATCTTTCCAATAAACTCAACACCACTTGGCATTTTAAAACCTAGATAATCAAGTGCTTTATTTAATAATAACTTAGGTTTTGTGATGTAATCCCAAACGTTAGGTGCTTTTGCTTTCTTCATTTCATTTACATTAGAACCTTGAGAAACTGCACCACCAATTTGATAATCATATGTTCCATCTTCATACTTAGGTATAGAATCAAATAGGTTTCTTGTGTTTTTAGCTGATAAAACGTGAGTTCCTTTTTCTCCGTAGGTCAATGTAGGTTTATCAGGACTTAAATAGTGATTTCCATCAGGTGTAGAAATTAATTCGCTCCCTTTATTACTTCCCTTACCATCACCAACCCACATTAAACCGCCTTTATGACCTGCACCTTTAGTTCCTTTAGCAAACTTAGGTACATCCCATTCAGGTACTTTGGATTTAACACCAATTTTCCCTAATACCCAATTCACACCACCAATAACACCATTTACCCCTTTTCCTAATGTTTCAGCTAATTTATTCGTTACTTTCTTAACCCCACTCATGACTTTGGATGCCATGTTTCCAATTCCATCACCGATTCTGCCCGGTAATTTTTTAGCTGCATCCACAATGTCTGTGAATGTACTTTTAACATTGTCAAATACTTTGCTGAATACCTCTGACGTTTTCTTTTTGATATTATTCCAAGCGTTTTTAACACCATCAAAAGTATTTTTAACAGCGTTCGTAACATTACTTTTTATATTACTAAAGATATTCTTAGCCGTATTGAAAACCTTATTAAAAATAGACTTCGTTGTATTAAAAAGGTTATTCCAGATGCTTTTAACTTTATTAAAAATGCTTGTAACTAAATTAGAAATGGTATTTTTTATGGAGTTCCATATCTTACTTAATAGGTTCTTGATGTTATTGGTAATATTAGAAATGGTGCTTTTCATGTTATTAAATCTTTTTTTTACAAAATTAACGATTTTACTAACGATTTTACTAAAAAATGAATAAATTTGATTCCATATTTTGCTTATAACGTTTTTGATCTTTGTTGTGATCGAGGAAACAAACTCCCTCATAATATTAAAACGCTTCTTAACAAAATTAACTATTTTAGAAACTATTTTATTAAAGAATGATGATATAGCATTCCAAACTTTATTTATAACGTTTTTTATGCCATTATTTATACTTGAAACGGTATTCTTCATACCGTTAAACATTTTCTTGACAAAGGTCGTTATCCAAGTAACAACTTTATTAAAAATATTTTTTATTCCATTCCAGACCCTAGAAAATATATTCTTAAATGGACTGGCAAAGGCTTTTGCACCTTTTAGCAACTTACCGAATAAAGATAACTGAATAAAGTTCCATAAAAACTTAATAGCACCCTTGAATATATCTTTGATGCCTTCCCACATCTTGGAAAAGTCGCCTGTAAATAATCCTGAAAAGGTCTTGATCAATCCTTGGATGAATTGTAGACCCCCATTGACAACACCTTTTATGTTACCCCAGACGCTTTTTGCAATGGCTAACATTGCCTTAAACGCCCCACCTAGTATCGTTTTTAGGATAGGGAAGGTTTTTCGGAAGATAGCCATAAGGAAATTCATCACAGGACTAACAACAGTTTTAATGGAATTAAACACATTTCTAAATGCTTGTAATATCTGGGTTCCGTTTGAATCCCAGAAGGCCTTCATTTGCGCTATCTTTTCTTTAAAAAAACTGACTACTGTTCCGATAGCATTAGAAACATGGGTTTTCATGGTTTGAAACCCTGTTTTCATTCCGTTAAGAAATGCTTGAATCTGTGGGTTAGTTGTCAAGAACTCTTTGATACCTGATACCGCATTTAAAAAGGCATCCTTTAACCGATTAACAACATTTCTAAACGTCTCCGATTTATTATAGGCTGTTACAAATCCTAAGGTAAGAGCTGACAATACGGTTATAACAATTCCAATAGGATTTGTTAATCCTACAAATCCTTTCTTTAAAATTGGAAGTAAGCCACCCATTTTTCCAACTTTGGTTATCGCTTTCCCAATAACTGTGGTAAATGGACCGAATACTTTCATTAGTGTTCCTAGCGCTATACTTATAGGGCCTATTGCTACTGCTAAACCACTAAATAATCCAACCATCTTTTTGACAGGTGGGTCTAGTCCGCTAAACCATTTAATCAATTCGCTTACTTTTGATGCAACTGCTTCAAAAGCATTTTCTATCTTGCTTTGAATTTGTGGCATGTTAGCAAGTACCCAATCAAGGAACTTTTGAAGGTATGGTAAAACCGCTAATCCAATTTCACGACCAACTGCACCTAAAGCACGCTTCGCACTATCCATGGAATCCTGAAATTTAACTGATGCTTGAATCTGATCCTCAGACATAACAATACCTAATTCTTGCGCTTTCGTTTTAGCCTCTTCTATTGATAACGCACCATCTTCTAAAGCAGGCAATAATTGACGTGCCATTCTTGTGCCAAATAATTCCGTTGCTAAACCTGCTCTTTCTTGTCCATTTTCCATTTCCGATAAACTCTGAATGGATTGTGCAAACGCATCTTCGGTACTTAATGTTCCATTTTCGACATCTTCTAGGTTAATCCCTAGTGCCTCAAGAGCACTTGCATATTTTTCGTTGCCCTGAACCGCTAATCCCATTCGTTGGTTTAATCGACCAACTGCTTTTTCCATTTGTTCTTGGCTTAGACCATTTTGAGATGCCCAATAGTCCATCTCTTGATAAAATTTAGTTGATACGCCCATTTGTTGAGAATGCTTGTGAATGTGATCAGCATTACCTGTGATCTTGCTTGTTAGAGCAAGCAGTGAACCACCTAAGGCTACAGCTGCCCCACCTACAATGGCAGACATTTTTGTCCATTTTTTCCCGAATCCCTGAACCTTGCCACCCAGATCGGAAATGCGTTGTCCTTGTCTTTGGAATGTGTCTCCTGCTTTCAGCCAACCTTTTGACATTCCTTGCGTTGCTTGTTCTGAACTTTTTTTCAAGCCACTAAAGTCTTTCTTCATGTCATTTACAACAGCTTTTACTCCACTTGAATTAGCAACAAAAGAAGCCATTAACTCTCTTACATTAGCCAAACTCTTACCTCCCTTCTGTTATTTATTTTGTTTGTCTTATTCTTCAAAATCCCACTTATAAACTTTTTTTAGCTTTGGTTTCTTAGGTTGTTTTGGCATTAACATATCTTCAAATTCTTTCTTCGCCTTTAAAAATTTCTTATCTGGCTTACCATAGGCAGGTTGAGAAAAGACATTTGATAAATAATTAATCCACATCTCTATTTGTTTCTTTTCATCTTCCTGCTTTTCTTTTTCAAGTGTCATATCCATATATTTTAATAATTCAACCGCAGGACTATTCACAACCTCTTTGCGACCGCCTAATTGCTTAGATAATTTATAAATAAATGCTTCCTCTAGGCTTGCATTGTTTCCGCTTGTTGTGCCTGATTCCGTCTGATCTTGAATACATTCGTTAGTTTTTTGGTTGTGGCTAAAGACTTTTTTGCTCGGTTCACCAACTTTTGAATGTCATTTACTTCAATCACTGCATCATAAATATCAAATACATCAACTGACTTTTGCGCCATTAAAGTGTCATACTCAACATCAGATAAGATAGCCAACAACTCAAAAGCTTTATTAGGTATGTTTACTAGAAGAACATCAAACGCACCTAACAAGGATTGCATGATTCTATTTCCTGATTCTTCTTGTAACTGTTCTTCTGTTTTATCTCCTTGTTCTTCTTCGCTTGTTTCTTGTGCACTATCAAATATTTCAACTAACAAGTTCCTTAGGTTTTCGTCTTGTTCAGCAATCTTTAAAATATCGTTCACTACCACCATTGCTTTTGATATTTGCCATAGGCTTACTTCTTCAACCTCATGTTGAATTGTTTCTACTGTATTGTCCTCTTTAACTTTTAAATTTACTTTCATTGATTAATCCTCCTGAAATTGTGATAAAAGAAAAAAGAGCAGGGATTTCCCTACTCTTTATGATTATTACTCTGTTCCTCCACTTCCATCATCAGCGATTAATTCTTTTAGCTTAGTAACTTCTTCCTCGGTGAATTGTGGTTCTGCATCTTTACCATCTGCACCGTCTTTTCCTGCTGGACCTGTGTCACCAGTGTCGCCTTTAGGACCTTTTAAAGATGCAAGCCATTCTTCTTCTGTGCCTTCAAAACCGTTGTCAACTGCCACTTGATATGCCGATTTACCATCTTTTCCATCAGCCCCTGGGTCTCCCTTTTCACCATCTTTCCCATCAGTTCCGGGGTCTCCTTTTTCCCCTTTATCCCCTTTTAAATTAGATTCTTTACTCCATTTATCATTAGATTTTTTATATAAATCTCCGTTCGTTGCGTTTAAATAAACATCTCCATTTTTACCTGCATCTGCACTTGGTTCACCTTCTGCAACTAAAAATTCCATGCCTGAACCACCTCCTGCTATTCCTACAACTGGCAAAGGATTATCGACTGAAATTTCTACTGGGTTTCCATCTTTATCATAAAATTGTGGCAATCCCATTGTAGAACCAAGAATTTTCGTATACAGCACGTCTTTATCTACTTCTGCCATTCTATAAACCCTCCTTTGAAAATAATATTAATTTTAATTATGATAACGCTATCCAATCATTCCCCGATTATGCTAGCTAATCCTATTTGAAGTGACTGAATAGCGTTTATTGGTTTGGGGTTTCTTCGCCTCCGTCATTGCCACCATCTCCACCATCATTGCCATCATCTGCATTAGGGTCAACTCCACCACGATAGAAAAAGTTACCTTCTTTTGCTGCATCAAATCCTTCACGTGGTGCCATAGCAAGAGTGATTGGAACATTACCTTGTTCGCCAGAAAATTCTCTTTCAAATCCTTCTGTTGATGATGCATTATAAATGACCCAATCCCTACTTTTCTCACTTTCCGGAAGTGATCTAGGATGAATTGTCACTTTATATCCTTTAGGTTTAGAGCCAATAGGCGCATCTGTAACTCCACCGCCTTCAACTTCTACGGTTGATGCAAGTGCAACGTCTAAAATCTTTGCATCCTCCTGACCTGCGGAAATGGTAATTTCACCTTCCCAGCCCGATAATCGTCTTTCAACTACCGTTTCTCCAAAATCAATAAAAGTAAATTCAGTATAAGAAGGTGTCAGATTTAAAGAACCACCTTCTGCTTGAAGATATTCCTTTCCATCAAATCTGATTATATCTCCCGATTCATTATCTTCTAGCGTTATAGTCGCCGCTCCGAATACATATTCTTTATCTTGTTCCATTTGTCGTTTCCTCCTTTGATTCTATTAAATCAACGTCAAAATTGACGCTATATTCCATAACCCCTTTATTCACACCAACACGCAAAATGTCACTACTGGCAGTTATCAGGAAAACATGATAACGCTTATCTAAAAGCGTTATACCATCCCTTTTATAACTTGTAGTGACATTAAAATTTTCTTTTTTATGAAGTATATCGAATACCTTATGAGCAAGTGTTTCAGCGTAATCCCAATCACTAGATCTAATATAGACCTGATAAGAAGGATATCTATAATTGGTATCATATTTATCGGGCTTTGAACCACCTGTTGAATAAACCGTACCGGTATGATCATCAGCAGTTCTATAATTAATTGACCAATTTAAGTCAGGTATTTCCTTTTCTAGGATTCTCATTAAAGGCTTCTGAATCATAATTTATCACTTAGTATTCGCTCTAATATCCTTATATTCATGATGTCATAATCTTCTTCAATCGCTCTTACTGCATTTTCCAGATACTTCTGTCCTGGGGCATAACCTCTCCACGAAGGTTTATTTGCAGTTCCTTCACCAATTCCGGGTTCTTCGTGCCTTCTTAACGCATATTCGACATTAGTTCCACCTCTAACAATGATTTCATCTCCATTTTTAACCGCTTGATCAAAGTTGATAGAATCCTCCAATGTACCTTCGTCGTGGTGTACTAATGCCTTCGCACCTTCTTCTGCAAGCAAACCAAACTTCGAGTATTCTTCTAGGATGATATTATCTGTTTGATCTGATATTTTTTGTAACTGTTCAATGAATTCATCCAACCCATCCCATTCAATCTTAAAAACCTCTTTAGCCATTTGCAAACACCGTCCGATAATGAACTTTATCCCCTAATAGATTTATGATCTCTTCTGTCGATTCGACTATTCCGTTTCCTTCTTTGCCACTCACAGTAGTATAAGTAACTTCTGTACCATCTTTGAGTTCAACGTTTGCAGGTAAATCAATCTCCACATTAACTTGACGCTCTTTTCCATCTTTGTCAATAATTACATTTGACCTCAATTGAACTCTCGCTTTTGACTTAACCTCTTTTGTAACAGGTCTACCATAATCATCAGTTATAGGTTCCCCATTATCATCCAACACAGGCACATGTGCGGTTATTTCGCTTTTCATAGGCGGTCTCATATTAAACTTCCTGTTTTCCCTGTACTATTAGGTCTTAAAATATCTAAAACGGCAGGAGCAATTAAACTACTTCCACCATTGCTACTACTATTACTGTTGTTTTTTTGAAAGGAAACAGATACCCCTTTTACGCTATACGAAGCTATGCCTTGTTTTCTCAACTTGTCAAAGCCTTCATCCTCCCCATCAAGCATATAAAGGATTTGTAAAGCTATAATTCTATCGGTAATCATATTTTCTTTAAAATATCCTTTTAGTAATTCATGGGCAGTGAAAATAATTTTATCCTTTTCTGTATCATCTAATTCCATAAATGATTCGTTACCGTACATTTTATCTATATACTTTTTCACTTTTTCAATCATAACTGATCACATCTTTTCTCTTATAAAATTAAAAGAAAAAGAGTGCCTATAATTTAGACACTCAACAATACAATAGATTGTGGTTTTTGAAGTCCCGGAAAACATGCTTCGCCTACTGTAATAATTTGACGTGGTGGGTTAGTTAGAATTTGTGGCTCAACAAACTTACCAGGTTCATAATTCGTTTCAACAAGTGGTCCTACAAAAGTTTTTCCTAAATCAGCACCAATGAGTGCAACTGTATCATCAGCTAACAACTGCTGCTCTCCGTCATTTGTATTTACAACATCATCATTAACTTGGTAAGGTGGAAGGCTCAATGCGGTAAAAACATTTTGAAGATCATCTTTTGTCAAAAGACGTTTTCCTGCGTTTTCGCCATAAACCTGTGTGCGTACTTGTTCATTTTTCAATAAATTAGCTTCAGTTGCACTTGTCATATGCATTACAACCGGCTTTCTGCGTTGGTTTTCCTTCTTATACTGTTCAACTGCTTTTTGAATATCTTCTAATGGTGTAGATGCAGCATCACTCCAAACCTTTTCAGCTTTGATACGATTTGCTTTAGGGATTCCAAAATCAGCGTCTATATGCATATCGTTTTCCTTATCTGCATATTTCAACTTTCCAGTATACACAACCTGTGCTCTTAAAAATTCTTCTGCATCATCAACCCCCATCACAAGGTCATCTGTTGTATCGTATACATAATCAATTACTTTTGCTTTCTCTTGATCTGTTCTTGGTCTGTTAAATGCAAGAAGTTGTTTTTCGTCTAATTGACTTTGATGTTGTATTTTTGCAACCTCCGCAAAAGCTTGTTTAAAATCCTTAGTGTCACGCAAAGGGGCACTAGCATTCCATCCTGTCAGACTCGCCATTTGTGCATAGTGACCTTCAATCACGTTATATGCAAAGTTAATATCAAATACTGGCTCTTGTGGCATGATATCTCTCAATAAATATTTTCTTTGAAGTGGTACTGTTTGAACATATCCTGTTAGTTGCTCTTTTTGAAATTCATCTAAATGTAGTGGCATCTATATCTCTCCTTTTATCCTTTAATTGTTTCTTATACGTCAAAACGTAGGTAGCCTTTTACTTCTTCTTTAAAACCTTTTGTTACGCCTGTGCATTTGTTTTCTAGCGGATGCCCTGCAATGACTAATCCAACAATGGCATTTCCGCCGTTAACGATTTTAATGTCATGCGCTGTTAATCCTGCACCTTCTCTATTTGTATCAGGTTCTTCATTCTCTCCACCATCTGATGGGTCTTTCCATGGAACATAAAGTCCAGTATCGGCATCTTTATAAACTGCAGTTCCTGCTTTTACATACTCACCATCTGTAAACTTTGAGCCATCTAGTGTTGCCCCTGCTGTTTTGTGTTCTAGTCCTACGGTGTTACGTAAGAATTCCTTTTTCCCAGCAACCTTTTGAATAGTCGGTTGTAAATTCATAATTATTTATCCTCCTTTTTATGTCGTTCTAGTGCCTTTCGTCTCCCGGCTTCCATTGGATCCATCTTCTTTTTCTTGTTTCCTTTTCGACGTGAACCAGGAACGTATGTCATTTTTCTTTTTTTCTTTTCTGGTTCTTCCTCGTCATCGTCATCATCATCTTCTTCAGTTGCACCAAGATATTCCGGAAATTCTTCTTCCAATTCCTCGAACAAATCGTCAAGGTTTTCTGGTTCGCCATCATCATCTAATTCAATATCATCCACGTTGATCAGACGTGCCAGTAACTTTGGATTCACTTGGTTATCAATGGCATATTCCTTGACCATTGCACGCTTTTCCTTACGTTCAGCGCGTTCGATACGTTTTTCTTTCTCGGACAGTTGGCTTTTAAGTGTTTCAACTTCGTCCTCATCATCTTTGTCCTGTTTCTCTTTCTTTTTATCTGCCTGTTCTTTGAGTCGGCGATACTCGTCTGGATCCACGTCCTTATATTTTTTCATGCGCTTAGATAACTGTTCCTTCATCTTCTTTTGATATTGCTTTTTAAACTCTTTATCTTTGAGCAACTCATCTAAGTCAGGAACATCCTCATCATCTTCCGTATCGTCATTGTCATCTGCATCATCTTCGTCGTCAGAGCTATCACCTTCGTCAGCAAAGAATTGCAAATCCAATTTCAACGGCTTTACTTCCTCTTTCTCTATCGTGGAAAGGTCACGCTCAAATAATGATATTAACCATGTAATAAATTGTTTTAACATTTTTATATCCTTTCTCTGCTAAGGCGCAGGAACCATTACTCATATAGCTTTTTATGCCTTCAATATGGTTTGGGCAAAATAAAAAGCACCCTTATAGGATGCTTATCCACTCATTTTCTGAACCTCACTACGATACTTGCTTTGCATCTTTTTGAAGTTATCGCTATTCGACCTCTTTGATCTCCTGAATCCACCAAGCGTTTTAGGGGCATCATCCCCCAGAACCGCTTTATAACGTGCATATTGTTTCTTTTCTTCATTACGTTTTCTGTTGTTTTTTTGCTTATCTGCATAGGCTTGTTTGTGTTCTTCGCTTCTGGTATCTTTATTCGGGTCAAAGTCCATTGATTTCTGTTTTTCCTTGTTAATCTCAATTCCATCCTTGTACTGATCCACATAAGCAATTACACTACAATGGCAGTTCGGATGAAAAGGCGGTGTTTCGTCTGCCCCTAACTGTGTAAATCCTTCCGTTTCTCCCGTTAGACTGAATACAATATCACGATATGGGGCGCACTCCTCACATGTGGGCGTGTTCCCTGTTATCTTGATTAATTCAACATCATTTTCCTGATATCTATTTATAACACCTTGTGTATTAGCCATCTTCATATTTGTTCTGGTGACAACCTGACTATAAAAATCTAATGGCAATGATTTGCCATTTATGGTTGTGAAAGCATGCATTCCCTGCTTAGCAAACGATTCGGCAACCCTTTTTGTTATTTCCTTCCGAGGATTACCGCTAATGATTCCACTTTGTATATCACTTTTGACAGAATCCAATACATTTCCAATGGCTTTATTAGCACTATTCCTAGCAGTCCTGATAGCTGCTTTTAAATCCATCATGGTATTATCTGTTAATTCGGCTACCGCCTGCATATGAACATGAGTTGCAAACGCAGACGTAACCTCTCCACCAGATGAAATACTCGCTGATACACCATACTTAGGGTCAATACCTGCATCAACTAATGCCTTTGAACCTTCATCAACCCCACCAAAATAAGAAAATAAAATGTCCTGAGGGATAACATCATCAATATCTAAATCTAACCTCTTGAACATATCATTGATTGTTGCAAGTGCTCTATTTGCTTGTTCTTCATTCAATAGATCGGTATTAAGAAGTTTGTCTAATATTTCAATTCTCATGGTTTTTATAACTTCAATGAGTTGTTCGCTTTTCATTCTTTATCATCCTGATCGTCTTTTTCCTTTTGTATCGGATTCCCTTGATCATCCCTGTTACCCATAAAATTTTGCAATGTCTGCCTTCCCCGTAACAGACTAAATGAGTCGTCACTACTCTGCTCCGCCTCAACTCTTTCAAGTTCTTCGTAAACCCATTCTTCGCTAGCATTAGGGTTATTCCTTCTGATTGTCGTTTCAAGCGATTGCGTACCTTCTGTGTAGCCTTTATTATTTTCCTCAATCAATTCTTTACGACTAATGGGAATCATTGAATTAAGTTGCACGTCTGGTTCTTCTATAACAACCATTGGATCATTATAATTTGCAAGCCATAGAGCGCTTTCGATTAAGTGTTTCAGAAAATGAATATATTCCCCTTGTATCTGTTCCGCTTTTAAAAGGGATGTGAATAAATCATAAAACTTAGCAACTCCACTTTGAGCCGCGCCTGCTCCACTATCCATATAGAAGTCTACAACCTTCTCGGATGTTTGGGTTTCCATTAGCATGAGTTTGACTAAATCCTTCACCCATTGGATATCACCAATCTTTGTTATATCGATCTGTATGACTTCCATCGCCTTGCCATTTTCGTCATAAGTTGTTACTTCTAAATCCCTATGATCGATCTTACCCTCATCTCCGTATCTTTCGTGCGCTTTTTCCTGCAATGCCTGCATGATCTCTTTTGATACGGCGATCCTAGGCTTTCCATTACGTTCAAAAGTTATAGCATTACGTGTTAAGGTCCAATTGATCTCATCTTGTTTTCCTTCTTGGTTCTTTAAGCATGAAGTTCCTAGTGGATGCATAAACGTTTTATTGTTTGGCCAATAAATAATAAAAGGTCTACCTCTACCTTGGTACACCTTTTCTAATTGATTCATGCCTAGCAACTCTTTGGCTTCATCATCTTCAATTTCTTCTGTTTTGCGCTGATCATTTAATCTGTAAAGAATATGTCTGGTATAAAGGTCACCACTTACCACTTGTTCTCGATAAACATGCAAGTATTCTTCCTCATCAATTTCAATTTCATATGCTAGGTCAGCGCCTAATCCATCTTCATGAGGATAATACACATCACGTGCTTTAAATTCTAGTCTTAGTCCTCTTTCATCTAACCAAGGCACACCAACTAACCCACCGTCCACTTGGTGCTGGAGGATATTGCCCCAGTGTTCAAATGCTAGATTGCTATTTTTCTGAATCTGATCAATAAGTTCCTGCTGCACATGGATGATCTTGCTTATCTCGTCTCTTGGCTCATCCACGATTTCATCTGTACTTGCATTTATCTCCTCTGCTTGAAAGTCATCTTGCGATAAGGACGACTGTATATTGCCAATAGAGCGACTTACAAGCATGGCCGGTATCTCAGGTATTAATTTACTTATATTCGCTACTATGTACGGCGTTTGCACATTTTGAGCGTGCTGTGAACCATACATAATGTTGTCTGTGATTTCGCCTTTTTCAATTAGGTTTCTGGCACGTGGAAATATGTTAGAGTGCTCCCCTTCATAAAGATCACGATAAAAGAATATCTTATCATGTATTGCTTCGATTACTGACTTATCGAACTTTTCCCATGTTGGCATTAGTTCACCCTCTTTCTACCATACGTTTATACTGCTTATGGTTGCTTTCCTGTTTTCTGTAATCAATTCGCAAATCCCCGTCGTAGCGTCGGCTGCATCATCGTGTTTGTTCTTTCCTTCTTTTTGGTAACTGTTCATTGCCTTGTAGTATTCTGGCCATTTGTCTTTCCAGTTATCGGGTAAATAAAAATGATTCATCACAAAAGAAGAATTTGACAGGATTCTAGCTTGTTTGTTCTTGCTTTGGTGAAACCATTTAACCATTGTTTTACGTGTTTTATATTTATCCCACATGATCTTTTCTACTGTCCTAGCAAATCCGCGCCCGCCATTGTTAGATTCTATATAAGCTTCGTTTACCTCGTTCTTAACAAGTAGTTCTGCGGTTTGTGGCTCCGTAACTTCCATGCTATCTTTTGTGTAGAGGACATCTAATGCGTATAACTCACTATCAAATGTTTCTCCTGCGACAATAGAACATAAGTAGTCACTCCCGGTATCAGCAGTGTCAGTGTAATTCAATATTCTTCTAAAATTTTTCTTTGGTAATTCTGTGTAGGTTTTAAATGAGGTGTATAATTTTCCTTTGATATCAATAGGATTCTGGTTATAGTTAGCTTCTGCAATCTCTATCCCCATTGCCTTTGTCTTACGTTCATATTCTTCCTTGCTTAGTATTTCCTCACATAACATTTCGCCATTTTCCATAGCCTTCATGTTTATGTGTTTCATTTTATATCCAAGATCGGGCAATTCGCTTAATGCCCTGCCTGCCAAGTCATTGCTATTCCATCTAGTCATTATGATGATAATCTTACCGCCTGTTTCCAATCGGGATAGCATTGTGTTAACAAACCATTCCCAATGGGATTCAAGTATTCTTTCGTTGTATGCTTCCTCGGCGTTCTTTATTAAGTCATCAATAATAATATAGTCTGCTCCAAAACCTGTGGCTGTACCTGTTGGACTTGTCGCTAGATAATTATTATATCCACCTTCAAGTGACCATAAATTCATAGCGCCATCACCATGTTTAATACGGGTATGCGGAAATATATCTGAATAAACAACTTTATCTTCTTGTGCTTTAAGTTCCTGGATTGTGTTACGAACGTTTTTAGAAAACATAGTTGATAATGTTTCGTTGTAAGAACCTGTCATAATCTTTAATTTTGGATTGCTTCCTAATAACCATTCAACAAACTTTCCTGCTGTACGTGACTTACCAAATCTTGGTGGAATATTGATCACCAGCACATCATCATCTGAATAGGAAAAATCCTGCATATCATTCGCTAGATCAATAAGGAATTGCCTATCTCTTTTATAGAAGTCTCCTGCTGTTAGGTTACAGTAATCAAAGAATTCACGCCTTGCTAATTCCATTTTTGCACCTACAGAGATACTAACCATCTTTATTGGCCAACTTTCTTAGTTCTTCTGTTGTTAGGTCAGCGAATGGGTTGTTTACTTCCATGTTGCCACTATGTTCAATATCTTGCTTATCTCTCCAAATACAAGGCTTTCTATTCTTCAGCCAGAATATCTGCGCTGTAGTGTCCGGCTGAACCTCTTTTGTGACGACCTTAGTGACTTCTCCGAATTCTTCTGTCGCTTCTTTGTATTTATAACCCAGCGCACGTTTAAGCAGCGCATTTTCAACCTCACGATCAACTACCTCTTTCCCCCTTTTTAAGGCCTCTGTTATCTCCGGGTACTTGTTTTTCCAATCATATAAGGTGGAGGCAGCGATACCCATGTTTTTTGCTATTTGCTCATCTGTTAACCCATCTCTTGCCCAACCTTCAATTTTTATTAATCCTTCATCTGTTAACCATTCATGAAATTTCCCACGTTTTGTTTTCCTTTTCTTACTCATGGTATACCACCACCTCTCTATGTATTTTAGGTATTAAAAACGCCTACCCCTGTCGGATAAACGTTTTTAAAAACTATATAGCTCCGTTATTTCTTAAGTTTGTCATGATTTGAGGATTATCGTTCTCAACGCTGTAAAAATAAACTTCATCTACATGATTTTCGATATCCCAATTCTTTATTCCCCATTCATTTGTAGTTATTAATATTATTTTGCTTGATCCACTTTTGTTTAGATCATGTAAGAGCGCCTTATACCTTTTAGGATCATCGAGCGCCATTTGAACAGGGTGGAATAACGTGAAAGTATTCTCATTACCTCCAGGGTTGTTAGCCGTATGTGTTGCATAACTATTAATATTAATCGTCATTTTCCCCAGTGCATAGTTAGTTGTTGATTTAATATTACGGGGCAACTGCTGATTTTTAAAAGAACGATTAATATGATCTGCAATGTCCGACATGGAACTTGTTCTTATAATACCCTTACCAAACACTTTATTTAAGCAAGATAGAACTACTTTCACCTTAGCATCATTGTCATAGCCTTTTACCAACAACGTTCGTTTGGTTGGGTCATTTAAGAAATTCAATACGGTCTCAACAGCCGCTTTTGCATCGTTCAAAATCATTCACCTCCTTTGTCTACATCATACAACAAAGGCGGGCCATTTTCCTGTAACTTCCTTCATTTTGCGTTCGCAAACTTTAACTGTTCCGTCATATGAAATGCACTACTACTAACCACGTTGAACAATTCGTTGTCCTTAAAGAAAGCTACTACCATGCAATCATCTATATCAGCAATTGCCTGCCAAGTGATCATGATCTCACTCCCTGTGCTAACAGCATGTTGGAAAGTAAAAAAGCACCTCTTTAGAGATGCCCATCGAAACATTAATTCATTGTAAACCTATCAGTTGCTTTAATTGCATAATGGCACACTCTTTCACTACACTGAACGGAACATTACCTAATTCAAGACCTTTAGCCTTTACCCCTTCTTTGGTTTTATTCCACACACTCTCATTTGAAATGGCATCCAAGTAATCATTCCCTTGCCACGTAAGTGTGGGGCTTCTATATAAAAGCATACCACCCTTATATTTACTTTCCTTATACTCAATAAGACCAGCTTGTCTCATAATTCTTAAGTGGTAAATATATTCTTTGTCTCTTTCATCATGAAGTGATGCTTTTACATCTCCTTTACCTTCAGAAAAATCAAAGAGCATCTTTCGGACTAACTCCATATCCCTTTTCATAGAACCCCCTCCAGATATTGATATTTCAATAATATCATATAAACCAGAAAGGGTGCATCAGCCAGGGAACTTTGCCTAGCCGACCTGCCTTCCATTCTACACTATGCATTTTCACCCTGTCATTTCTTGGGAAAAGTGTGCAAAGTGTGCAATCTTGTACACTACCGCTTCCTTAATGTTGTATATGTGCCTTCTCGACAATCCCATATGCTTACTAATAGCGATCATACTCATCCCATCAAGCATACATTCCAAGACTGCTTTTTCCCGTTCATCCTGAATGATATTCATGCGTTCTTGGATATACAGCACCTTATTTTCTAGCTTGATAACCCATTTGCTGGCCTTATCCCTACGAATAACTTCTTGGGCCACCGGATCCCCAGGCTCTCCCTGTGCTTTTGGCATAACAGATTCTATACCACCCTGAGCAACAAGGTTCCCGCCATCATAACCCATCAGACTGCGCTGCCTTTTAATCTCATTCAACATCCAGTTATAGTCTCTCAGTGCGTTTTCTATCTGCTTTTCGTTCATTCCATCCAGCCCCCTCATTTGCTAGATACTCAAAATATTTGCTTGGTTTAATAGGACTGATCGCCCCTGTGCGCTTATCTTTTCTATACCTGCTTATTTTCCATATAATCTTTAGAGCCATAAAACAGTCACCAAAAACGCTAAAATACTTGCCATACATACAGATGAAAAATTTATTTTTAAATCTATATCCTCATCCGAAAATAACGCCATGAAGCTAACTATCATAATGATTAATAATATTATTTGAAATGCTATTACCATGTGTTTCCCTCCCTCAAAATAAAAAGGACACCAAACAACGCTTATTGCGTCATTCAGTGTCCTCCAGTTGGCTGGTAGAACTAAGATCAATGTTAATTTACTTTATTCAATTGCAGTTCATTAACTGTAAATACCTTATTTTCTTTTTGACGGTTAGTAATAAAAAATTCTTCTTCTATGCCCGTCAAAATGGTTAGAAAGCTCTGATCTACTTTTAATTCATTTATCAGCTCCGAGACTGAATACAAACCTTCGTCAAAGAGTAATTGCAAGATACTTTTTATCTTTGTAGGCCGTTCAATGGGGATTTGATTATCTAATGGCTCGCTAACTTTATACCCCTTTTTATTGATTACAATATAGAAATACCTGTACTTTTGATAATCTATAATCCCCAATTTAAAGGCTCTAATAGCAATAGCCTGTAGTGAAACTAGCCATTTTTGTTTAATATCAATATAGGAGTCAGGGTTAGATTTTTTCGATATATTCCTACAGTCTTCCAAAAATTGCTTTTCCGGCAAAAGGAATTCCGACGCAAAAAAATTAGCTTCATCTTCAAGTGTTCTATAATTTCTTTTATCCTGCATTGTAAACTCTACTTTATAATGCAACATAAGATGACCTAGTTCATGAGCTAAGTCAAAATTCCTTCTAACTGCTGACTTTTTTATTGATCCTAAAATAATAAATGCCCTATCATCTTCGCTCCACAAACTATACGCATCAATGGTTTCACCAATCTCTTTTTCGAAAACAAATGCTCCTGATTTTTCTAATAAGAAGAGCAAATTCTTATTGGAATGATTATCTAACCCTATATTTTGACGAACTAATTTAGCAATATTTTTAATTTGAGTGTTTCTATCCATGTCTGAATTATTTTGCATAAACTTTATTGCATCATTTCTCAGTTCCAAAAGAATATTCCTAGGATAATTAATCTTACCCTCTATTTTATTTAAGAAAGCATCAAGAAACCTTACATGCATTGACTCACTTTGAGATTTATTTAGTGAATTAATCGTCTCAGACCGATACGCTATTTTATCCACTTGTATATTTTGCATTCCAATTTCATCTAATATATCATTATTTAAAAAATATGATGATTTAACATGAAAAACTGCTTTTAGTTTATTGACTACTTCTAACTTTGGAGAAACAAACTCATTTTCGTATTGCCATATAGCCTGTTCAGTAACATTGATTTTCTCTGCCAACTGTTTTCTACTCAAATTATTGAGTATTCTAATATTGGTCAAGCTTTTACCTTTAAACACAGGCTATAACCTCCTTATTTCTTAACTTCCCTTATTTTGCTCCTTGGTTTCCTTATTTATACCAATATCAAATCTATACGCATCATAATTAGTATTAGCATCCGCCTCGTTTGATAGTACTTCTTTTAACTCATCATCAATGTGAATGCTTTCAGGTTTAATATATGGTGTTAGTTCATCGATTAAATAGGCTTTATTATCAGAAGGACTTGGCATGAACAGAGAAATTTTGGAGATCAACTGACCCTCATCAATTTCATATGTGACTATATAAAAAAGATCATAATTTGATTCAATCTTGGCTATCTCCAAATTATCTTCTTCGCTGAGAAGATTATCTTCAAAAAGATCCAATTGGACGGAGTTATTCGACGTGTGAGTTTTTATATTGGAAAAATCTATATCTGAATTAATCCTTATCAAATCTTCCATATAAGATATTTTGCCATTCCTTATACGGCCATTAACGTCTCTTCCACGATCCACTTGTTCCTCATGAAAATACCGCGCATTTTTAATAATAAATAGTATTTTTTCATCATGATGTTGAAATTGTAAATATTGCCATGTTAATCCAGCCTTAGCTAGCTTACTTTCAACCCCTGAAGGTTCGCAAGCTCTAGCCACGTGATCATCAATATGATTGCCTTTAACCCAAGCATAAGCACCACTTACCTTCATTTTCCTTGACTTTTCTCTTCGAATTTCAAGGTACTCCCGGTATCCCTCCATTAAGCCATCGACTATATTTTGATTTAATTCTGTAGATAATTTAAAATCCCCCATAAGTATAATACCCCTCCATATCATCCCTAATAATATATCAATAAGTCCATTCTATTAAAGAATATATGATTTGTATATACTTTTTTTAAAGTTTAAAAACCAATTCAAAACTCTTCCCCTTCTTCCCTCCGCATCCGTTTCACCTTCCCTTGATGTGTAACAATTTTATATTCCCCAAACGGTGGCAGCTCCCTCAATTTAGCTTTGCCGTCGCAGATAACTACCACACAACTGGAAGGTATATCCATTATATCAAGTTCTAGCTTATTTGCTCCCTCATTTATACTTAAATCCTTTATGTTTTGCTTCATTGCTAGATTCACTCCTTAGATTCTAGTTCTGCTATCTTCTTGCTGCATTTGGCCAAATAATAAAGAGCGTATGGATTATTTGTTGGAACTTTATTTTCTATATTTGCTTTAAGGGTATAAGGATCGGAGTCGAGTGCGTTATCTAACTCCTGTTTCCACTCTTTTAATCTTTTTTGGATTAATTCGATGTTAAATATCAATTTTTTCGCGCGCTTTTTCCTCTGCCTTTTATTCATTCCGCATGCTCCTTATGCTCCTTCTCTAGCTTTTGGCTCATAATAAACACATCATCAACCAACATTGCATTTTCTTCCTGTAACGCATCGATTTTATTTTCCTGTTCTTCAATTGTTCGAGTAGCACTCTGATACTGAATCGATATAACAATCAGCAAAGTAATAATTCCTGCAGCAACTAAACCGCTTGTGATATACCGTGTCTTTTTCAAGGAATCCCTCCTAAAACAATTTTTGCTGTTGTTCCTCTCCGAACACTTCAACAAAGGATTGGTGCATTTTCTTTAATAAGTCACCGTAGTATCTTTTAGGTATGTGGCACTTGTCCCCGTCATCCCCAAATAACTGGACAAAATCATATTCATACAGATCGTCAATAGACGAACAAAATCCCGGTTTTGGATTAAAGTTTTCTCCGTCGAAATATCCTCTGTATAAGACTGATGGACTTTTACAATTGTTTATTGTGTCGTTTTTGTTAAATGCAAATACAAAAATTCTATTTTCCATTACCTATACCGCCAAACAGGATATATATTGTTTTGTTATTGCTCACTTAACCTCCCACCCCTTTCCTGTCTTTTTAGCGATAACCAGCTCTTTACCGGACTGGATCTCAAATAATTTCCTTCGTAATGTAAAATCCCTAGATGCATGGCCTTTAACGTCCACGATTTCCTCATGCCCATCAATGTAAGTCACTTTAAAATCTGCTGTATACTTCGCTCCTTGTTTAGTTCGCTTTCCTGCACCCCTGCATAAAGTGCATTTATTGAAGTTTCCAGTGCGTTTGTTGAATACTTGACCCTTTCCATCACATCTGCCACATTCGACCTTGTACGGGGCTATAATTGTGTATTCTGGCTGTAATTCTATGTCTTTGACTAACTTGTCATTTTTGAGAATAAGATAATACTCATACTCACTTTTGGAATCGAACTCGATGCCTTGGAACATAATTTTTCTTGCGTTGTATTTATTGCGCTTTTTTCGCAATCAATTCACCTTCCTATAAATCGCTTCATAAAAGCTGCTTGTATCTGTATCTTGATATTCATACCTTCGATCTTTGTCTAAGCTAAAATGCTTGAAATAACTGTCTGTTCTTCTAATAGGTCTAATGCATTCCCATCCTTGAGCTTCTTTTTCTTGGCAAAGTGTCAGCAACTTTCTAAGATTCTTATGACGTAGTCTGCTTGTTGGTCTAATCATTAAACCCCTCCGCAAATTTATTTTTCTCCGTAATGTGAACCCACTCTAACGTATATAAAGAGCAATCCTCCAATTCTCTACCATCGATAGTTTTATAGATTTCGAGATTGTGAAGTTGTCTGATTAAAAAGTTCCTACGTTGCGTGATTTCGGTTTGCCTTAGATTTTCGCGCAGGATTTTCAATAGTTATTCGCCTGCCTTTCATGATTCACCTTGTTTTTATCAAGGTAAGCTTCATAAATCTGATCAAGAGTAAATCCGAAACCGTTTATGCCGATATTCAAGAACATAATCCATGCTGTTCTGAACCAATATTGTTTAGCGGGGAACCCGAATTCTGATTTCCATTTTTGGCTAAATTCTTCGTTTGGATTCTCAAAATATGATTTGTTGAGGAAATATGTCATTTCCAAATACCAACCTGTCAGATCCCCATCAAATTCGTCTGGATCCAATTGTTCTTCGTATATATAAAGTTCATCTTCCCAGCCCTTTTGAATTGCAATGGATAAGAAGAAGTGTAGCGAGTCAACGAATTCTTCTAGTAGTTTCTTAGGCTCTTTTCTCTTAAAGTGAGGATAATCCTCAAAGTTCAGAATATGTTCCCCTGTTGATCCTGCATAATCATCCTTTGTCATATCCCAACAAGGTTTACACATTGAAGCATTATCCCCCATGAATGGGCTTGGTCTAGTGTAATCAACAAATTCCTCACAATAATCACATTTTTCTTGTTCTACAGTCGGAGTTTGTCTAGTACTCCAATGTTTAAACCACTTTGCTTCATTAGCGAATTCCGCTAGTTCGACTTGCAAAGCTACGAAAGTATTTGGAACTAAATCCTTACCTTGCAAGCTTTTTTCTTCTTTAATTCTAGTATCTAATGCTTTTTGCATTTCTAATAACTTTTGTAAGTCCATTATTCAATCCCCCTAAAATATTTTTCTCCAGAAAGCGCAATGATCTATTTCGCCCGTATTCAAAACCTTTTTTAAATCCTTTTTCATATCCCTCTTTGTACTTCTTTTGAAGGATCGGATTTTTAGACATTCAATTTACCTCCAATGTTTGGTGTGCTTTTTGTCTGACATAATCATCCATACTTTGAATATAATCTAGCAATTTGAAACACTCGTTTCCGTCCATAACCAAAGTTGGGTTCAAGTCGTGTTTAGTTCCTCTATTCGCAAATTCCTCCAAAGTCCGTTTGTAGCGTTGCACTGTTCGTTTTAATTCCATAAGTTCTTCTTGATCCGGAATGTCCACTTCGTATTCAATTTTCCTGAAATGCTTATCGTGCTTTTTAATTTGAATATACGGCATCAACATATCCGATTCACAGGAAGCTATGAAACTCTTTAAGTGATCCTCTCTATCTTTTTGGTTCATTCGCTTTACGAAATCTGACTGTTTTCTTGATCTGTAATTTACGCCTTTTCTAAACATCTGCCTCGCCCTCCAATGCTTCTAAAACCATTTATTTTCATCAGACTGAACATCAACTTCTAATGCTCTCAATCTAGCTAAAATGCTTATTAATTCACGTTGTGATTTTCCTGCTATATCGTAATAATTCAATTCGTTTAATTGTTCTATGATGTGATTAGTCATGAGATGCTCCTGTGTGTCAACTGCCTTCATGGATTCACATCCTTGTATTTTTGATTTGGTTTCAGCGCGCCAATTTTAATCCAAACATTGTGCCAAGCTTCTTCCATACGCATTTTTTCTACACGTTTTTTACGCCGTTTCAATGTCTTTGCTAACCGCCTCTTTCGCTTTTCTTTATTGGCCATTTACTTCTCCTCCCAAATGTTGGTTTTTAATCGGACTATGCAGTAACTTATTCCCAAGAAATTGGAGTAAATATTGTTTCTCCCTTTAATTTATCTTTGACATAAATAAAAGTCCCTTTACCTAAATCACCGAAAAGGCCATATACTTTCCAATCACAAATTTTACCTTCTGACATTTCTTCACCACTGTTGCACTCATACGGGTTAGTTGAAATGTGATTACAAGAAGGACAACGGAATTTCCTTTCACCCACTACTTGCAACATTTCCTCAACAGTTTCAAAAACCTTAACTTTATCACCCTTTATTGGAGGTTGATTAGCTTCTTGATAATAATTAATGGCACTATATGTTCTATCTTCTTCCCACGACTTCAAAATTTCTTCTTGTGATATTTCTAAAGCATTTGAGTATTCCTCTAATTTACCTCTTAGATACTTTTCAAGTTCAATTGCTCTTTGCTCCCCTATTTCTCCACTCCATGAATTACGAGCTTTTCCTTTTAACTTTTCAATAATTTGTTCCATTTTAGCTTCCTCCTTTTTTATTTCCGAAAAGCAAACGGCCTTTTTGTCTTTCTTCTTCTAGCCTGGTGAAACAAAGCAAGGAATACCTCATCCATATCTCTACGATACTTTTTAGCGATAAACTCTATTTCTGATCCTTCGTTCCACATGTTTGTGATCTCTTTTAATTGATCTACCGGGAAGGCTAGTTCTAAGTCCTCTAGGCAATAAACGTAATCGCCTGTTTTTGGTAGAATTGGGATTCGTCTACTTGTTGCTGTATTCATGCGCTCACCTTCTCCAGTGCATCTAACTTATTTAGTTTGTCTTTAATCGATTGCTGTGTTTTCTTCCAAGCTTCCTCACGATCAAAATCACAGTGGCTATCGGGGCATGGAACAAACATAATTCCCCATTCACGTTCAATATTTAATCCACCAGTTCCATTGCAAGTTTTACACATTGGTTTCATCACCTTTTTAGTTAAATTTTTCTTGTATTTCACGTTTTATTATTTCTTGTATTTCTTCTTCGTTTGGAGTAACTTCTTTAATTGTTTCTTCAATCTTCATTTCCATTTTTTTGAATAGTTCCTGATCGACATATTTTCTCGTTTTATCAGTAATCCAATGTTCTGCTCTAGTTGTTCTCGTGCCACCAGATGACGATGGACTATACTTCTCGGATAATTTACTAGAGCTTTTGCTAAACTCATAACAAGGTTCGTCTAAATAATCCTGTAAAACTCTTTTGATATACTTGTCGACCTCGCTTCTTGGAGGTTTGTTGCTGTGATATGACTGATACTCTTCTCCTACAACCGCATTTTTTAGGTAACTATCCACGACTGGCGAAATGATTTTCTTAACTTCTTCCTTAACCATCTGATGCGCTTGTTCTCTCACCATTAATTCAATTTCTTCTGAAGCGACTCTTGATACTAATTTTTCTAGTTCATAATTTAGATCATCCTTATTAATTTCCAATGCTATATTTGCTTTCACACCGAAACCCCCTCTATAACTTCATCAATCGTCACCTGATTCCGTTCAAATTCTTCGTCTGCCAATGCTTTTAAATGTTTTTTGTAACAAACAGGGCCAAAACCAAGTTCAATACTTTTCTTGTCTTTTAGTTTTCGATTGCATCTTGTACATTGCATAACTCAAAGCTCCTCGTTTACTAAAAATTACTTAATCTATAATTATTTCCGTCTATCTCCACAACGGTTGTTTCTCGATTTACAACCCTGCTGAAATTTCGCTCTCCTAGCTTTTCTCGTAAGTCATCAGGTGCAAAGTTTGAAGTATATACCGTGTGCAACCCCTGTCTGCTGTCAATAATTTCAAAGAGTTTTTCCCATGACCATTCACTTGATTTCTCTGCCCCTAGATCATCCAGCACTAAAACATCCGCACTGTTTAATATATCGATTAGATCACCCTCAGATATGTCACTGTCCTTGTTGTAACTTGTCCTGAACTTAGTTAATAGCTTAGGGACTGAGATAAATATTGCACTATGACCTTTATTAATCACGCCGTCAGTAATGGCCTTAGCTAAGTGAGATTTTCCTACCCCGTATGTTCCAGAAAACACTAGATTGATAGATTTATCTTTGTTGAAAACCTCAACGAACCTTTCAGCAATGCGTTGTGCTTTTATTTGAGATTGATTGCTAGGCTGATAGTTTTTAAAGGTTGCTTGTTGTAAGTCTTTATTTATCAATGAGTGGTTATCAAAAATCTTTTGCATCTTTTTTACTTTTAATTTATTTCGTGTTTCTAATGACTCTTTAACAAGCCTGATATCTTCACACTTACAACCTACTTTTGTCTCAATAATCTCTCCTTTTCGTGGTCCGATAGGAATTTCCATGTTGTAAACCTTAGTTTCCTTCTTGCAACCATGACACGTTTCCCATCTTAGAAAAGTCATATTTGGAATAGTCTGCTTCATAGCTTGACTGACGTGTTCCATGTTGTTTACCTCCATTAATCGCTTTTAGCGGTACTGTAACTTTTTCATTTAACCGTTCCGCTGCTTCCTCTGCACTTGTGTTCCGCATAATTCCAATCGTGTATTCTTCTTTTTTGCCGGCATGCATTTCTATATGTGATTTAAGTGCATATTCAATAACGGCAAGATCATATTTCTCCCACTTTTTCATAGTGTTGTAAATAACACTTTTAGATATTTTTCCAGTCTTTCTGGTTTCTCTAATGACATCCCAATATTTTTTATTCAATTCGTTAAAATTTTTTATAGGCGAAAATACCGGCAATAAATCTTTGATTTTTGACGTATAGTCTTTATCTTTATCTACTTCTCTTTCTTCTTCTCTTTCTTCTTCTGTTGCGTGACTGTCACGTGACGTCACATTTTTATTTTCTAAATGCTTATTTTCCCTCTCTCTTTGCCGTCTTTTTCTCTCACGATTTTGAAGGCGAATGCGCTCCATTCCTTCAATATTTTGATGTTTTTCCCAGTTGGAAATTCGAATAAAGGAACTTTCATCTATATCAATCATTCCAAATTGCTTAAACGTTTCTAAGGCCAATCTAACTGTGCTGATTGGTCTATTGAATATCGTCGCAAGCATTTCATCTGTATATGGGATATTTTCACTTAAATAGATATAACCACTAGCATTCGTTCTTCCTGCTTGTGCCAGGAGCTTGACCCAAATAATGAGGATGGTGTCAGCGTCCGGCATCTGCTCAATCAATCTAATTTTTTCGTCTTCAAACATATTTGTGCTTAGCTTTATCCACTTCACATCGTTCATTTTTTGAATCACTACTCCTTAATTTCTAGTTATCTCACAGATTGCAAACCGACCTTTTACCTTCAAAATCGTATATCCTGGATAATTACGCATATAATGTAGGATGCGCTGTTTTAGTTCTTGTTCCGTTTTTGATTGCTCCCAGAACTTGTCTGGGAGCCTAACATTTGATTGATTATGCATTGTCTTCTACCGGAAAATCGTTTTGTCCATCCTCTTCCGGATTTTCCATATTGATAAAATCTGGCTCTGGTGCATCTAAAAAGATGTCATCATTCGGCGTTATATCCTTGATTTCTCTTGCTACACCTTCATCATGAGCAACGTGCTGTTGTATCTCTACGCTTATTGGCAAGTACTTCCACATGTGACGGATGACTGTCTTGTTTGCCATCTCTTCATAATGATTGTTCCACGGGCTATATTTGGAACGTCCACTTGGACTAGAAGTACGTCGCTTTTCTATTTCTGCTTTAGGCATAAACTCCATTTGATAGCCACCATCTTTAAATTTCGCTACTGCATAAGAACCGATAAATTCACCTTTATTAGTGTCCATTGTTGGTACGTGTTTCAATTTAGGATCTAGACCTAATTCATACTCAAATTCATCATTCTCATATACTGCATGAGCATAGATTGATTGAATATGTCCTGAACGTCTTGCTAGGTCAATCATGCCTTTATACCCGATAATGAACTGTACATCAGTTGTTTGTGCTTTATTATTTTTAAATGGGAGCATGTAGCAATGACCCATTGGACCAGGTTCCAAACCTAATTGTGCTGCTTCCATTACAGCCCCCAGTAAACTAGCAGGATTCGCTTCTCTAAGTCCTGGTGTTGTTCGTATCGTTGTCATTGCTAGTCTTAGCAATCTATCCTTGTCCATGTGTTTAGGAAGTGCCTCTTGCATAGCAGGTGCCATTTGTTTTAGATAATCTTCAATTGTTTTTGGCTTGTCCTTTGCAGGAGCACCACCATTATTTTTCTTTGCCGCCATTTGGTTTTTCATTTGCTCTGTTTGTGTCATTTAATTTTCCTCCGCATCTTTTAATAGTTCGATATCTTCTTTACTCACTCTGTATATGCAATTCATCCTGGTTGCCACAAGGTACATATCTTCATATTGTTGATCATGGATATAGAATCCTTCGCCAGCAATTCCCATTCCAACATCAACGCCTTCTGACCAGTCGAGCCTGTGAAACGTCTTTATTTCTTTTCTTATTCCACATATAAAACCTTGTTCGATTTGAACGACTTTCTTCATGATCATAATTGGCAATCCGTCATCATAACCGTTTTTATCACAATAATTGAAGAAATCATCCTTCCCTTCAAAGACCCTAGGGTACTCTTCCCGTTTCCATCTTTTGTTTATTTTTACGTAATCACCTAATTCGTAACGCATCTACTCCACCTCAACTTCTTTAATCGTCATACGCCTATACGTGGATTGATTTGTAAACTCTTCTGCAAGCGTTGGATGCTCTTTTCTAAACGTTTTACTATCAAACCGATTAGATGTAATAGCTTTGTTGCTTACTTCATACCGTGGAGTAACTCCTAATGTCGCTTCACCGATCATTAATTTAAGTTTGTTTTCATACTCTTTTTGCAAATATTTCTTTTCTTTCGTTTCAGCTTTAATACTTTCAATCGCTTCAATAAGTGATTCTGCTGTATCAGACTCAAGCATTACTGTTTCGCCATTATCTTCCGGGTACATCTTATTAAGCAATTCACTAGCTGACTTGGAACCATCTATTTCTGGTGGTGTTTCTTTGAGTACATGTTCATTCCAGAAATGTTTTTCTTGTTCAATCATTAATTCAATAAACTCATCATCACGGTCTACTTCTTTCCATACGAACTTCTGCCCGCCGATCAACACAGCAATATATGCTTTTTCGTAATCTAAAACAGATATATAATGTTGCAACTGACACATATAAGCAGGTGGGATATGTTCCCCTTCCCAAGCGTCTGCATTGAAAGCGTTCGTTGTTTTGCATTCAAGCAATGCCTTTTCTCCAACGACATCCCTATCTATATTCGCATGCATGAATTCGTGTTTAGGGTGCTTAAAAGTTTGATTCCGACGACGCACTCTTTTTCCGGTTCGTCGCATAAATTCTTCCGCAACAACGTCTTCTAGCACGTTCCCAAAATGGATTGCTTCATTATCAATTTCTTCAATCTGATCACTTGTTTTATCGATATATAATTCAAACGCTGACTTCCATGGATTGAAACCTAGAATCGCGCTGGCGTCAGAGCCGCCGATCCCCTGTTTTCTGTTCCACAACCATTCCTGACGTGTCATTTCTGCTGTGTTTTTAGCCAATTAAATTACCTCGCTTTCAAGTTGACCAAATTCTTTCTTTAATCGTTGAAATATCATTCTTCTTTCTGTTTTGTTAAGCTCCCCAATCATTCTGAGTAACCTAAATTTACGCTTCGTCTCTTCATCGTCTTTGATTGACGGCAAGTTGCAGTTTTTTCTTATTTCTTCTTCTGTATAAGGGAGCGTAGATTTTAATGTTTCCAGATAATTAGCGTGTATTTTTATCATTTTTCCATTTTGTTTATATTCAAATTTAAAAAAGTGGTATTCCCTAAAACTTCCGTGCATTGTTTTAATTACATTTTCCCTTGCGTATACAGGCTTCTTGCTTTCCTTTTCAACCATTTCACCACGGTAGTTCATCATGTACGGTATCTTTTTACCATTTACAATAACGTCGTGCCATTTATACTGGAGCTTGCACCAGTCCTCCACTTCCCAATAACCGTAAACTTTTTCGAATTTTAGATATTCATCTACCATTTTTTGAAAGGTAACTGCATTGATGTAATAACCAAAGTACACATAGCACCTTTGCAACCCCTCTAATGTCTCAGCCCCGATACTCATAAATTCACCGTGTTCTGGATAAGATCCATAGTCAAACCAATAATCTTTAATTTTTTCAACGCTACCGTCTTTCATTTCCAGTTCAAGTTCCCTGCCACCAAACGCATCTCCGTACCTCTCTTTTTTTAACCAATGGCTGGCAACTATATCCCCATTTGAATTCACGGCGGACCCCACATAATCGCTTCCGATCTTTTCATAAGTTAAGGCGGGGATTTCATCAAAAACGGCACTATAACGATCGTATTTATGTTTAATTAACTTTAATATTTTCAAAAGAATACCTCCTTGCCCTCTACACACAATCGTTGTATAATAGAGGGACAATATATTTGATTTGTGTTTGATTTAACGTCCTCTGCCTAAGGGCGTTTTTTATTTTGCAACTTTATAAATTGCTCCATGGTTTTCAAGTATCTCCCTTGCATCCGCACTAAGTTCTTCAACTAAATAAAATTCATCTTCATATTCGAGTATTTCTTCATCCGTAAAAACTTCATTGCCAAGAGCGTCAATTCCGTATTCTTCACGTTTTGGACTATATGGATAGCCAGTTCTTAATGTTCTTGTTATTTCAGGATGTTGTATCACTTTTTTTACCTCCTATGCATTGATTAGTGCGTAATAAATAAACAGTAATGTTAGAACAAACAATGTACGATAAAACCAATTTATAAATCCTTCACTCATGTCCATGACCTCAATCTACAAATAACCTCTTCCTCCATTTGTCGTTCTCTGATGCGTTCTAAAAGTTCCCTCGCTTGTTCATCAGCTTTCTTTTCTTTCCTCATGCGCTCCAACTCCCTTAAAGATCGTGAAGCATTGTCGAGATATAATGCTGCCTTTCCATACTCTTCATTGCTTATGTGAACCAGAGCGCCATTCAAGCAATACGTATAACAATTAGCCTCGTCTGTTGCTCGTTTTAAATCCTTGTTTAGAAATGTCATATAATCCCTCCTAGTAAAATAGTGTTAATAATTGATACTCCTGCATCTAAAATATTCTGCATGATAGAGATCCCATCTACACCACACATGAAAGCCACTAGCACCTCTTGTGTATTTGTATTACTTGTCCAAGCTTGAACCATTGATATGCTTGGCTCTTTTGTGCCGTTCTCGTACTTTGATACGTCAGATTGATTGATAAATAACTTATGTGCTAATTCTTCTTGACTTAATCCTGATCGAGTCCGGCACGCCTTTAAAATCGCACCGTATTTCACGTTTTCACCTCCCTTCATTCCAGATTGGAATTTATTTCAAAGGGGTGGTTGGCATATACTTGTAGTACCAACTCCCTCAGGTTGGTTGTTTTGCTAGATTGCTTGATTTGTTTGTTGTTCTATCCATTGCATTAGGGCGGTGTAGGGAATGCGTATTTTTTGACCTTCCCTGATGCATGGGAAACCATTATGTTCAGATTGCTTACATAATTCATAAGTTGCGTTTAATCCGATTCTTAGGATTTCTGCAGCTTCAGGAACTTTCAAAAATCGTGGCGTTTCATGATATCCGTGCTGGCTTAATAGTTCCTTGATATCCTCCAGGTGCTTTTTATTTTCTTCGCGGATAATTTGACGAATGGATTCTTCCATGGACATTTAAATTACCTCCTGGAACTTAAAATCGTTAATGTTTATCTTGTGTTGGATTGCCATTTCTTTTACAACCTGGATATAAATTTCAATAAGACGTTTTTCTTCCGCAATGCAATCGAGTTTGTTAATTTTTTTGATGTAAGATTTCGTCATACCTTGAGCAAGAGCCCTTTCTTTACGATTGTTCAAACGGATGTCTAACTTGCAATTAGCTCTTTTTTCAAGTCGTTCATAACTTAAATTAATTACGCTTCGATAAGGTTCAATTCCAGACCATTTCTGAGCTATTTTTCTTAATATTACTTTTACTTTTTCACGCCATTCATCACTGGTCATGGTTACAATGTTGGAAATGTTATTAGCTGTATTAGTTGCTTGTATCGCTAATTCTTTCGCTTCTTTTGTTGCTAGTTCATTTTTAGCAACCGCTTGGAACATTTGATTCATCATTTGTAGTTCAGGACTTAATTGGGTAGTATCGATTTCTTGTTTGTAAGAACCTGTTTTTCTAATAGAAGGAATAACTTCTACCGCTAACCAATCTTGGAACTTTTCAGCAACATCGTTTTGTGCCTTGAAAGCTAACTTGTAAACAAGTGGCTCGGGGATTAGATCACCTTTCCCAACTTGTTGGGAAACAAATTTTTCAAGGTATTTATTGACCGTTTCCCATCTGATGTATTCTTTATTGTTTTTCGTTTGAGTGAAACCAAGACTTTTGGCAACCTGCTCAACGTCGAATAAAATTTGTTCACCTTCTGTTTTTGCAGACACTTTGAATAATTCATTTTCAAATATTTGTAATTTATTCATTGTTTTTCCTCCTTAAAGGTTTTATCTCGCTTCCTGTCGAATTAAGACTATGGAAGGAGGTGTAATTAAATGCTGTTAAAAACACATCAATTGGACGATCTAGCAACTTATGCTAGTAAAGCAAAAATCGCAGGATCGAAAGGCATGGTTGTTTACTCCGTGCAAGACACTAAAACTGGTGGTTTTGTATCTGGTGGTCGCACATCAGGTTTTAATCCCCAAAAAACGTTTAATGTCCTTTTACAAACTGATTTCGGATCTGTTTACTTCCGAGAATCAATTCAAGATAAAAATGAAATAGAGCAAACAATCAAAGGCATACAAGAACTCGAAAGCTCGTTCACTTTATTCGAAGTTACAGAAGTAAAGATTGATCGAGACAAACAAATAGGTAACTTTAAAGTAGTTCCTTAAGTTTTGCGTGTAACTCCAAGCATTGAATTAATTGATCGTGTAGCAGTACGATGGTTTCCCAGCCATCTGCTCCGCATGAAATGCTTTTTTGGAGTGTTTCAATCTCATTTTCTAATTGTTTAATAGTATCCATTTGATTACCTCCTTAAAGGTTTTATCTCGCTTCCTGTCGAATGTTGATTCAGGAAGGGGGTGCATTCATGTCTAAAAGCGATAAAGAATTAGCTGTAGAGATCGCAAAATCTTATATAGAAGCGTCAGCTAACTTACAACAAGCAAATGGTGCGTCAAAACCAATAATCAAAGCTGATAATGTATTGGAACTTATTAAAGACTTTCATGCTGAACTTAAAAAATTAGATTGATAATTCTTGTTCGAAATGGGAGTGAAGAATCATAATAACTTTGGCGAGTTCTTCTTCACTCCATTCTTTTGACTCTGCAAATTCGATTAGTTCTTGCAATCGTTTGGCATTTTCTTTTAAATGATTCATTTGATTACCTCCTTTAAAGGTTTTATCTCGCTTCCTGTCGAAATAGGACTATGGAAGGGGGTGAGAAATTATGGATTGATTTTCTCGAATTTATGCTTTTAACGCTTATGGCGATAAAGATAATCGTGAAAAGAAAATCAAATCTTTCATAGATGCGGGTTGGGAATATATCGGTGAGACTCCCATCATCTCCGCTCCGTTTATCAGCGTTGGTTGGCCTAAGGAAAAAGGAGAAATTATTTATCCTGCTGACTATTCCGAACCAAAATAAAATAGTCGGAGTAATTCGGTAATTTTACTTCTCCTGCTTTTGCGCTTGGTTCCCACACAGGCATCCAACCACTGGACTTCATCATTTCAGCCTCTTCTCGTTCTCCTACAAACGTGATTTGGTCGAATGATGTCAAAAGATCAAAAGTACATTGCATTTCGTTCACCTCCTACGCATTTTTGATAAGTTTTTTATCATTAGCACTAAAAAAAAGATCAGGAAACATTTTCTTCATATCTTTATCGAAGAATTTTTCATATTTAATTAATGTCACTCTCCCAGGATTAACAACGCCTTTTTCCAATTTCCTTACATAAACAGTAGAAATTCCTAGAGATCGTGCTAATTCTTGTTGTGTTAAATTATGTTTTTTTCTTAGGTGTAAAAGAATTTCTCTTTCCATTTTTTCACCACCTTTTGATAAGTTTTTTATCACTGTCTATAGAATACATGATAAATTTCTTATCGTCAATAGTTTTTTGAAAAAAATCTTATCAAAGATAAAAAAATTATCGCATATAGATTATAATAGGGGGTGGACAGAGGTGATCGCGTTGGATGAAAAAAACGAAGTGTTTGGGAAAAGGTTGAAAATACTGCGAAATAAAAAGAAAAAAAACCAAGAAGATGTCGCTAAGGATTTAGGGATTTCACGAGCGAGATACTCTCACTACGAAAATAATCATGTTGAACCAGATATAGATTTGATACGAAAGTTAGCGGATTATCATAATGTGAATACAGATTACTTATTAGGCAGAACAAACAAACCTAATGGGTCAAGCGAATCTGACAAAAATGCCATTATCGACAAAATCGCAAAAGAATTCCCAGACGCTGATCTCATGTTTGGTGATTTAGCGAGTATGGATGCGGAGCAATTAGAAGAAGTTTATGAGTTCATTGCTTTTAAGGCGAGAAGGAAGAAGTAACACAGAGATACAACAGCATGCACTACATCACGAAATGTTTTTCGTGGTGTTTTAATATACAATTGCACCAAAGATACACAAACATTTTAATACTTTTTAAGGAGGAATTAAAAAAATGAGGAAGTTTTTATTATTGGTGTTTACGATTATTTTCACATCAGGACTCCTAGTAGCTTGTGACGAAGCTAGTGTAGAAGAAGTAGACAAAGAACAAAGTGATGACGCAGAAGCAGCAGAAAAAGAGAAAGAAGAAAAACTTGCTGTTGGTGATACGGTGAGCTTTGATGACATGGAAATAACTCTAAACGAAGCAAGAATTGAAGAAGGCGGAGAGTTTGACGAACCAGAAGAAGATCAATTCGTCGTAGCAAACTTAACAATTAAAAACAAAACTGAAGAAGAACAAACTGTATCTTCAATTATGAATATCGAATTAAAAGATGATGATGGTTACGGATACACTACAACAATTTTAACAGAGGGAATAAAAGGACAACTAGATGGGTCGATTGAGCCTGGAGGAGATATGAGAGGAGAAATACCTTTTGATGTTTCCGAATCAGAGAATTATGAATTGCATTTTTCCGATCCATTTAAATCAGGAAAAGCTATCTGGAATATTTCTAGCCAAGAACTACAATAGAGTAGATTAAAGTATCAAAACTTACATAAAGGGGAATGAAACAATGAAAAGAACTACTGAATTTGTTCTAGGACTAATTGGGGGAATTTTCGGATTTATAGGTGCAATTATGGCTTTATTTGTTGGGGGAGTAGACGCTGCGTTTAGTGATGGAACAAGTGAAGTTACTGGCTTAGGATGGGCTGCATTCATTTTCTCTATTTTAGCAATAGTTGGATCGGTAGTAGTAAGATCAAAAGCGAAAGTAGGAGGTATTTTACTACTTATTTCTGCGGTCGGTGGAATTATAAGTATTTCAATGTTTTACTTAGTTCCAGCCGTACTCATTGCTATAGCAGGATTAATGGGGGTTATTAGAAAGGATAAAAATAAAACAGAAAATGTTGCTTAAATTATAGGTGTACATCTGTACACCCTCTTTTACAACATTAAACAGAACATACATTCCCATTAAGGAGGTTTTTAATGTATACATATATAGAAGAATATATTTTCAACCTATATAAATCATTATCCATTAATAAAACAGATCAATTAAGTATTAAAAAAATTGCGGATGGTCTTGATTTAAATGTTTACTATGCAAGCATCCCATTTCGGTTTGGGAGAAACATTATTTTAATGAAATCCACAAAAGAAAAAGAATGGCAAATGTTCGGCCATGAAGTAGGCCATTATTTAAGGCATTGCGGGTGTCAATTAAAAATGTATTACTTGTTTCGTGAGCTTCAAGAAAATCAAGCTAACTATTTTAGTTATCATTTCTGTGTTCCTACATTTATGCTGCATGAGCAAATGACAGTCTATGATATTATGAATTTATTTAAGGTAGAATACGAATTTGCTTCACGTAGGATGGAAATGTACAAAAATAAACTTTATGAAAAGGAGTATTCTTATGCGTGGACACATAGCTAAGAAGGGTGATCGTTATTATGTTGTTGTTGATATAGGTAGAGATCACAGAAATAAACGTATTCAAAAGTGGTTTAGTGGATACAAAAGGAAGAAAGATGCTGAAAAGGATTTACCTAAAATAATAACAAAACTGGAAAAAGGTTATACGGATCCGGCAGACACAACTGTTGAAGAATATCTTAATGATTGGCTAGAAAGAAAAAAGAATAGTGTTGCACATGGCACATATCTGCATTATGAATCATATATGAGGAACCACATTATTCCAGGACTAGGACAATGGAAAATAAGTAAATTGGAAGGCCATCATGTAGAATCCTTTGTTGATGAAATTAATGCTAAGGATATTTCACAACGGACTAAGAAACACATATTCAGAATATTATCAAGTGCGTTATTGAAAGGTAAACGTTACGGTTTTAAAGAACATATTATGGAAGACATTGAAGCTCCTAGGGTGGAAAGGAAAGAAATCGAATACTGGACACTTGAAGAGATGCAGGCTTTCTTACAACACTTAAACAGCAAAAATCATGCAATACCTTTTGTTATTGCATTAGCAACCGGAATGAGAAAAGGAGAAGTATTAGGGCTCCGCTGGTCTACAGTTGATTTTGAAAATAATACAATATCTGTTACAAATCAATTAAAACAAGAGGAAAAAGAGTGGATCCTCTCTCCTCAATTAAAAACAAAAACAAGTTATAGAACGGTCAAGGTTGATAGCGATACAATGGAATTGCTTAAACAACATAAAAAACAACAAGAAAAAGACCAAATGAAAGTTGGTCCCGATTACAAAAAAAGAGATTTAGTTTGCGCCACTTCAATAGGAGGATTTATAAAACCATCCTATTTACAAACTGTCTTTAAACGTACTTGTAAAAAGAGTGGTGTCAAAAAGATTAGTTTTCATGGATTAAGGCATACACATGCAACTTTGTTACTAATGGATGGTGTTCATCCTAAGATTGTGCAAGAAAGATTAGGACACCGATCTATTCAAACAACACTAGATACTTATTCGCATATCATCCCTGGTATTCAGGAAGTGGCTGCAACAAGTATCGGAAAATCAATGCATCCTAAAAGAGAAATTAAAGAAGATAATCTATTTAATATGGGATAGAATTTCTTTCAATTCTTCTAACGGAACATCTATCATAATCAATAATAAGTTAATTCGGCACAGGATTAAAAATGCACTACAAATACTGTTTAATATACTTTAAAGTCACTTGAAATCGGTATGATTGGTTTCCGGTACCATGTGTCGGGGGTTCGAATCCTCTCGGGCGCGTTATAAAAAATACATAAAAAAGACAAGGAGTACATTATTTGTGTTCCTTGTCTTTTTTTCAGCTGTCCTCTTTGTTACGCTTGAGTCACAAAGGAAGCTAGCTGATCGATCGCCGTATCTGCATCCGTGCCGTCTGCAACAAGCTTAATTGTCTCTCCAGACGTTATCGCTAAACTCATTAGCCCCATAATACTTTTTGCATTTATTCTTTTCCCGTCTTTCTCTAAGAAAATATGAGCACCATATTTATTTGCCTCCTGCACAAATAATGCAGCAGGTCTTGCTTGTAATCCTGTTTCTAGTTCTACTTTAACAGACCTCTCAACCAAATGTATCATCCTCTCCCTGTAGTAAGCGCTGTCAAATAAACGGTAACGATTCTTTTGCTTTGGTAGCAAAAGGTATCGTTTTTTTATTTTATTCAAATCATTTTTCACTGTAAATAATTGTTATTATATCATGGAAACGTAATTTTTAGTAGAAAATTAATTCAGTTCCTATTAAACCATCATTTTGGAACCATCTTATATTGATTCACCTTGCCTAATCTTATCAGCAAATTGATCAATTTTTTTCAAACGATGATTTACACCTGATTTAGAAATCTTTCCGCTTGGGACCAATTCTCCCAATTCCTTTAAAGAAACATCTTGATGGCGAACGCGTAAAATAGCTATTTCTCGAAGTTTGTCCGGCAGTGCATGAAGACCAATTTCCTTATCTATTAATTGAATACTTTCAATTTGTCTAAATGCTGCACCGATCGTTTTGTTTAAGTTAGCTGTTTCACAATTAACCAGCCGATTTACAGAGTTCCTCATATCCCGAACAATGCGGACATCCTCAAATTTGAACAAGGCATTGTGTGCCCCGATAATACTTAGGAACTCAGTAATTTTCTCTGCTTCTTTCATATAAACGATATACCCGTTTTTACGTTCTAACTCTCTTGCACGTAAATCAAAATCATTAAGTAATTCATGAAGTCCAGCATTATGTTCTTGGTGGGTATTAAATATTTCTAAATGATAAGAAGACGTTTCTGGATTGTTGATCGACCCCCCTGCAAGAAATGCTCCGCGCAGATAAGCTCTTCTGCAACAAGTTTTATTGCTATATTTTTTTGATATAGTTCTTATAAAAGTGTAATTATCATGTAAGATATCTAAATCGGATAATAATTTATTTGCATTTTTTTTCATACGAACGATGTATATATTATTTTTCTTTAACTTCATTTTTTTGCGAACGAGCAGTTCTACTGGTAATGCATATAAAGATTTAATTAATGTATAAATACGCCGGGCAATTGCCGCATTTTCTGTTTGTACGTCCAGCGTAAATTCTTGTTTAGAGACAGAGATCACACCGTTCATCCGTACTAAAGCCGCAAGCTCAGCGGACATGCAGCAAGCATCCGTTTCAATCCCGGTCAGTTCTTTTTTTATTTCAGAAGCAAAGGACAATTTATTCCTCCCCTTTACTTAGTTGTCAGATTAACCATCACTTTTTTGATCGATGATGGAATAAAGTAATTTTGCTATTTTATTTGTATCATGTCGTAATGTAGAGCGGTTATTGTCAATAATATCCCCTTCAATTATTTGCAGATGCATTTCAAGGAGGCGCTCTGTATCATACACGACAGGTACTGCGTTTTCCTCGGCATACACAGCACATATTGCTTTGTTAATTGGTTCATTTTGTACGACAATCGAATCAATACAATCTTCGCCTATATGATCTCTGATTGCCTGTATATGATCTGAAGCGGTATAGTTCGTCGTTTCCCCTGATTGTGTCATTACATTACAAACATAAACGACTTTTGCCTTTGTATTTCGTACTGCATCATCAATCTGTGGTATGATCAAATTCGGCATAATACTTGTATACAGACTGCCCGGGGAAATAACGATCATATCTGCCTCCTCAATTGCTTTAACTGCGTTTGGTAATGGCTTGATTGACTTGGGACTTAAAAAGACCCGTTTGATTGGCTTTTGTGCAAGTGGAATATATGATTCTCCGGAAACAATTGTACCATCTTCCATCTCCGCATGTAATAACATACTCTCGTTTGAAATGGGGTAAATATTACCTTTCACATTTAATACACGAGAAACTTCTTTAATTCCTGTGTAAAAATCTCCTGTAACCGAAGTCAGTGCTGCCAGTAATAAGTTTCCCAGGGAATGACCGGAAAGTCCATTTTCTACATTAAAACGAAAGCGGTGCTGAAATAGATCTAATAGCATCGGTTCTGCTTCAGACAATGCTGCAATGACATTGCGTATATCTCCAGGTGCAGGGATAGCCATTTCATTTCGTAGTCTTCCTGTACTCCCACCGTCATCGGCTACGGTAACAAGTGCTGTCAAATCAATGGGGTAATTCTTTAATCCACGAAGCAGTACAGGCATACCAGTTCCCCCACCTATAACAACAACACGTGGTTCCTTTTTTGCTCCCATCTTCATTGTCCCTTTCTTTTATCGATATCTCGATGACTAATATGTGTAATATAATTCGCTGATAAATTTTTAGCAAAGTGCTCCGCAATGGCTACAGAACGATGCTGTCCTCCAGTACAGCCAATGGCAACTACAAGCTGTGATTTTCCTTCTTTTTTATATTGCGGCAACATGAATTGCAATAATTCAAGTACTTTCTCAGTAAATTTTTGAGTATCTGTCCATTTAAAAACATATGCAGCTACTTCTGGATTTAATCCGGTTAATGGTTTCATTTGCGGAACATAATGGGGATTAGGTAAAAAGCGTACATCAAATACTAAATCCGCATCAATAGGAATTCCGTATTTAAAACCAAAGGAAACCATATGGACTGAAAATATTTCCTGTTTTTCTTCTGTATATGCCTTTACAATTTTTTTACGCAAATCTCTTGGTTTTAAATCCGTTGTATCGATGATTCGCTGCGCTCTTCCTCTTAGTTCATCTAATATCTCTCTTTCTTGCTGAATCCCATTAAGAGGTAGTCCTCCAACAGATAAAGGATGCGAACGTCTCGTTTCTTTATACCGGCTTACTAGTGTTTCCTCTTTCGCATCAAGAAAAAGAATATGTTCATCCAGCCACTCTTCATCCCCTAGAACATCTAATGCTTCAAACAAAGAATCAAAAAATTCCCTTCCTCGCAAATCCATTACAAGCGCTACTTTCCGAATATTATTCGTAGCATCTTTCATCAATTCAAGAAATTTCGGAAGTAATGCTGGAGGTAAGTTGTCCACACAATAGTACCCTAAATCTTCGAAGCTTTGAACTGCAACCGTTTTTCCCGCACCAGACATTCCAGTAATAATAACTAGCTTTGTTTCCTGTTCGGCAGTTTTTCTCAATGCACATCCTCCTTTTCCATTATATGTCTTTATCCCAATCAAGTCTGTAATCAAGCAGTTCATCGTCCGCTGTATAAGAAAAAGACCCATATAACACTTCTTTTGAAGTCAGTATATGCTGAAATATTTTTAAGTCACCTTCCGCCATAGGCAATGTATGAATTTGATTCAACGGCACCCACTCTAAATCTCCTTCTTTACAATAATCCGTTAATTGACCATGGTAATTTTCACTTATAAAGGTGAACATCATCCATTCCTCTTTTATTTTCTTCTCTGAAAAAATCGAAAATGTAAATGCTCCAGCTAATTTTGGCTCCTTAACGTGTAAGGCTGTTTCTTCTCGAAATTCTCTAATTGCTGCTTCTTTAATTGTTTCATTTTGTTCCATTTTGCCTCCAGGTATAGCGTACCAACCTCGGCGTGGCTTTTTTATCAGTAATATCTGTTCGTTATTTATTAATATGCAGTTTGTGACCCTTTGCATGCATAACACCTTTTCTTGTGCTTATTTACTTTTTCAATTAAAATCGACTATCTCTATTATACAATGAATTTTTTAAAAGCCACAACAATTCATATCCATCTCAAAATATGGCAAAATTTCACGACTGCGAACCGATATTTTTCAACAACATTCAACAAAAAAAATCGAGTAGGTGACTAACCATTACTTGGTTAGTCGACCTCTCACACCACCGTACGTACGGTTCCGTATACGGCGGTTCAATCTCTTGAGTATCCAAACTCATAGAGTGTGGACAAATCTTTTAGTCCCCACTTTGTGAGCCTTTCTTTTGGTA
>NZ_JFBD01000003.1 GCF_000709085.1 Virgibacillus alimentarius
TAAGGGAGCTTGGATTAAGTGAATATACAGAAGAAACTATAAATAAATATCAAGTTCTTCATCCAATAGGTAACTCATTTGAAGGAAAAGGAATTATAGAAGATGGAAGTGAGCATGAGTTAATTGCCGTATCCAGAGAAGAATCTTTTAACATTTTTAAAACACAGGATGATTTTTTACTTTTTACTGATGCTAAAAAAGCAATTATAGAACATGGAATAAAACGCTTGACAGATGGTACTTATAACCATGGTGAAGGAAATATTTTTAAAACAGAAAAGTTAACAATAAATTTAAGTTCCCTGAAAGAAGAAATACAAGATGGTGCTTTAGGTAGAATTCGTGGTGGTTGGTGGAGAGGACTTCAAATTGCAGATGTTGAAGTAGCTTATTTAGGCGGAGGGACAGTGACAGAAAGTTATTACTGGAACACATATGAGGAAAGTGAAGGGATAATCTCCGCATTAAGACTAGATATTCCTAATTTAATGGATGATGAAAATGAGGTCTTAAAGGTTCTACTAACAAAAGAGGGAAATTTGGTTGTATACAAGGATATTCCCACCGAAAGACACCTTCTTGAAGTTGCAACCACTATATTTAACTTAGCAAAGAATCACCTTGAATAATAATATAATCAAGAGGGAGAGTACTAATACCCTCCCTCTTAATTAATTTATGATACTTTTTAAATATAAAGAAAATGATAAACCTTAGATAACCTTGTTAAAGGTACCAGTTTCATAACAAGGATGCTAAGATCCCCTCAAAAATTTATATATTTGACTTCGCAAATTTCTCTAATATTGTTGAACTAGGATGGTCAGCTAAAGATATCAATTTATTTACTAAAGCTACTGGTAATAAAGCATCATCATACATATCACACTTCAATTTTTCAATATTTGTTAATATAATATCTATATTCCTGTAATCTTCTTTCTTCGGGTTTAATATAACTTTAGCGTCTTTAGTTGGAAGAGTTGCAACGTAAATTCGCTCATTATTATCTTTATAGATTACTTTTCCACTATAATAGGATGTCGAAGCATACGGATTCTCGGGATCAGCCTTACCTGGCAATATATACTTATAAATATAATTATTATCTAAGAGTAAGGCCTCTCCTTTTTTTAATTTATTCTTTATCTTATCTGCATGTTCTACAAACGAACCTGATTTTTCTAACCCAATTAAGAACAAATTTCTCTTATCTATAAGGTAGTTTATCATTTCTCTCATTAATTTATGCATATTAGCTGTTTGTCCAAAAAATGCTAGAGGGCCATCTTTTATAAACATCGTTTCGTTCAATAACGATGATTTCGTCTGTAGCATTAATTTTATTATATGAATAATAAAAATTTGTTCCATTAGAGTAACCACATACCCTAAAATACCACCTGCACCAAGCTCTTCATCAATAGCTTCATGTAATCTAAAAACATCAGTTAAATATATTTCACCTTTACACTCAGGACAGTTGAATATACCATCTGAACTCATTTCTTTGAAGCTTAAGTTTATGGCTCGTTTTTCACAGTTTATATTTGGGCAACTACCCAGCTGATAAGAAAGATCAGTATCACTTCTTTCTTTTCCTTTATACTCCTTATAAATAAACCACTTTAATGTATCGATAAAATAGTTACTTTCATCAGGTTTATTCATAAAAACATCGTATACTGTTTTTCTAACGGACTTAGTAAGTGATGTTTCTCCATCTAACGAAATTCCTTTAATGGGTATTACAAACTTTAATCTTTCTATTTGTCGTAATGACTCCATGTCTTCTTCATCAATAAATGATAATTCATGAATCTCGTCTAGATCACTTACTTTAAAAAAGGATGCTCCCAGTTGAAAAAAAGCAATTTTAGATGAAGGAAAGTCGTTCCTAACTGAAATTTCCCTGTAACTTCCATCAAACGCAATTACTCTCTGAATCTCACGGGAATCAAGTTGGTTTATTTCAAAGGTGTTAAAGTGGTTTGCATCTATTTCTTCAGTTGTTTTTGGTAAATCGCAATTACTTAAGAAGTACTGTACATCACTGTCTTTTATTACATAGGAGTGCGAAGATTTACTTGCTTTCTCAATAGGTCGCCTCCCTCTTTTTGATACATAGGCCATTATTCATCCCCCTGAGCAGAAAACTTATCAATTTGAACTGGTACCACAAATGAATTTGAATATGTTTTCATTCTGACAAACCCTTTATCATTGGAAGAACTAAATTTTATGAGACTAGAAGTAAAGTCTGCAAAATCATAGTATTTTCTTAATTCTTTTGTCTCATCCTCATTATTCAGGTGCGCTATAAACCAATTTTGAGTATTTTTTAATATATTTGAACTAATAGAGCTAACTTCTTGCGTAGCATAAATTAAACCTAAATTTAATTTCGCACCTTCTTTGGCTATTCTATTATATATTTGGCTTAAATCCTTATCCTCTTTTTTAGGGAACAGATTATGAGCTTCTTCAAAGTAAAACTGAACAAAATTATTAGGTTTTGTACCAATAAACCTAGACATTGCATCATCAAATATTCTTTTACATATTTGTTCAGAATAAAGCGCTTGTATTTCCGGATCTCCTTGGGACAAGTCCACAATAACAATTTTTCCAGATCTCAAATGCTCTAAAATATCTTCCTCAAATGGATTATTAGTAGAACGGGTGTGTAATTTAATCAGTGGAGTAAGTTTTTTATAACCACTTACAGTTGGGTTAGCTCCTGGTTGTTTTTTCATTGTAAGGAATACTAATAATGCTTTTAATTCTTCATCCGCCCACTCTTTACCTTTATTGTTTTTTGGATATTGGGATGTGTAATTCATATCCTTATAATTTTCCCAAAGTTGCTCAAACCAGTTTGAAGCATCTTCTAATGAAACCCCTTTTGATGGGTCGATATTTATTTTGTCATTAAGTTCATCAATTCCTTTAAATTTAACTCTTAATGCTTTAGTTGGGAAACCAGCCTTGAATAAACAACATAAATATGCTGCTTTCTTTCTATCATACCTAGTTTTCACACTATAATCATGATCATAATCCTCAGGTTTTTCTAAACTAACCACTCGAAAGGCATTTACATAATCAGAACTTTCCCCTATATTTTTAAAATGCTTTTCAATTAGATTAAACCCTGCAGATAACTGTTCATAAAAATTAACCTTCATAACTTTAAATCCTGGTTCTTCTTTTTCAATAACACTATAACGAATTACATCATTTTTATAAAGTTCAAAAATTGCTGTCCCTTCGTCCTGAAGATTTGCATTAGCATACTCACCATTAATATCAAAGATAATTTGACCTACAGGATACTTCGTAGTCCCATCATCGTTAAAATTATTTAAAACGAATTTTGCGTCAACTTCATTCCGTTTTTGCTTTTGAATAATCTCTTCAAGAGTATGATTCGCTAGGTTACTCATTTCTACCGTTTGTTGTATGACTTTTTTCACGGTATTAGATTTACCTGTTCTTGTCATACCGAATAAAGCTGTCCGTTTACCTAAAAAATCTGTTGGTAATATAGATACAGGAACTTCCTCGTCCTTCTCCTGAAACCTTTTAGTAGAACTATACCTTACCTGTCCTATCTTTTTATATATTTCTTCGTTTATTATACCTTCATCATTTCCATTAACTATAAAATCTAATGCTTTACCTTTTGGCTTAAACACGCTATAGTTATGAGCACTATAAAAGTTCTCCACATCTGCACCAAATAATACATTCCCATTGCTTTCTTTATAAAAACTTCCTAAAATTCTACACTCTAACCCCGAAAAACTAAATTCATATCTAGTAAAGTCGTCAAGTTCATTGCCACTTCCACTTGTATTAATATTATCCTTATAGTATTCAATCATAGAACTAACTATTTCATTATCTGTTGGTAGTTTTGTGGTTTGAATAGCGCGCAGTAATAAAGCTTCTGACACACCATCTTCATTATCATAATATGCTAAGAGAAATGAACCTTGTGGAACTCCTCCCACACGGTGTTTTTTGGAATCACTAATCAATATAAACGCTTTGTCGTAATCTATATAAAAAGGACGTCCAACGAAATTTTCTTTACGATTACCTTCCAAAAATAAATCTATCTGGGCTTCATTTTTGATTCGATCGGTTAATTTCATATATTTTCCTCCTCAAATAATTACAATTTTGATAATGTGGTTTCTAATTTCGGGTCTTCAAACCTTATCATGGACTGATTTCCGTACTCTTCAATAGCTTCTGTGGCTATCCATTCCCTCTCTAGTTTTTCCGCTATAAAACCAGTAGTATTGCTTCCTGCAAATGGGTCAAAAACTAAATCCCCTTTATCTGTTAAAAATTCAACAAAAAATTGAACTAATTCTAAAGGCATTCTAGCTGGATGAGGTGTTATTCCTCTCTCTCTACAAGTCTTCAAAAAAAAGTCAGATGACTTGGTATTAGAAATACTAAATACATTTTCAGGTACTCTTCTCTCTCTTGTTTCATCAATTTGCTCAATTTCTAGTACATTAGGCATAATACTTCCGCCGTTATTCTTCAGGAAGCTTTTCTCTCCAATATTATGTTCGGAGGGCCTCTTACCAGAATTATATTCTTGCTTTTCTAGTAACCTTTTCATACTCGCACTATAAGGACGGAGTACTTTACCATTATCTGCTTTTGGAGTATCACTCTTTGACATCCACCAGACATGAGTATAACTGTCTATTGTTCTAATTCTATTCACTGTAACCCACTGTGCTGGGCTGGGTAATCTTGAAGGGTTATAGCATATAAATTCTTGGCATAAATTAAGGTTTGCCTTTTCATTCTTTAAAAATCCAAGAAGGGATTCTAAATGAAGTGTGGAATATATTGGCCTTTCCGCTTCCCATGAATTTCCCATTTCAATCACAATGGATCCATCATCTGTTAACAATTTACTAAATGCCTCTGATAAATTACTAAACCACTCTCTATATTCTTCCCCTTTTAGGTTTCCATATTTTTTCTTTTTGTTAAGAGGGAATGGTGGCGAAGTTATTAGAAGTTGTACTCTTCCGTGGAATTTCCTTCCCTCTTCTGAGTTAATGAAATCTTCCACTCTATCTAAATAATATTTCCCCAGTGATGTTTCATAAAATAAGTTTGTCATTTTACTATCTCCTTATAAATAAAAACGCTTAATTCCTTAGTTCCTAGTATAACACTTCAAATCCATTACGTTTATTAATTTTCTTGAACCAAATTAATAGTCTAATCAGTTGTTCTTCATCAGGTACATAACCTTAGAATCGGAAAAATATTAAAAATATTAAGAGGGATTTTTATTTTTATACATTATTCACAATATTTTCATATTGAAAAGCCTTAACATTAGACAACTATAAAGAAGTTGGAAATCTAACATTAAGGCTCTTTGCAGAGTAAAACGAGATATACTATAAAGCACCTGCTACCTCGTAATTAAGTATATCTTTATTTTTACTTTCGAGTGCTACAGCAAGATTCTTAGCTATATTCCACATTAGGACTGGAGGAATAGCATTCCCTAAAGCCCTATATTGCGTTCCTTCCGCTCTAACTAGTTTAAATGAATCAGGAAATGATTGAATTCTAGCCACTTCTCGTGGAGTAAATCTTCGATAACGATTATTTATTTTCAATACCGGATCAGTACTGTTAAGACTTACTTTTGCAAGGTGTGCCCCAACAGTATTACATGGTTTGTTAACGTCCTGAGCTCTACCTTTATTCATGTCTTTTTTAGCTTTAAGCATCCCCTGTACTGCTCTATCGCTAAAATAGTATTTCTCATTTATTTCACTCTCAGGAAAAATAACTTCCTTGAGAGGTACATGAGGTTGTCCAAACAAACCATCATCATCAGCATGAGTAAAGAAAGGAAATTCAAAGTCAGCTTCAATATCAGCCCTAATTCCAACAATAAATACTCTATATCTATTTTGAGGAACTCCGAAATCAGCAGCATTTAGAACACAATGTTTTACCTTATAACCACATTGTTCAAATTCCCTTAGTATTAAAGGAAAGGCTTCTCCTTTGTTCGCTGATAATATCCCCTTTACGTTTTCTGCAATAAATGCTTTAGGTTGCCACTTCTTAATAGTCCTTACCATTTCAAAAAATAGTTTACCTTCATCATTCTTAATCCCTAACCGTTTTGGATTTTGAGCGACAATAGAGAAGGATACACACGGAAATCCCCCAACCAATATATCATGTTGTGGAATATCCTCCTCTGATACTTCCCTAATATCACGTACATCTGCATCAATATCAAAATTAGCATTAAATATTTCGGCTATTTTAGGATCATATTCATTTGCATATACATGTTTAAACGGTAATTCATCATACTTCTTTCCTAAGAATTCAAATCCACCTTTAATTCCTATATCTCCCCCTCCACATCCAGAAAACAGGGAAGCAACTTTAAACATACACATCATTCCTATCTATTTACAGTATTAGTTCTATCTCTTCACCACATTTGTTAGGATTAAAATTTATATCCATGCCGTTACGAGGAGAAGCCGATAAATTGCCACGCTTATATTCACCGACGGGATCTTGTATTACAAAAAGTTTTGTGGCTTGCTTAGTCACCATAAGTCTATATACAAAGTATCGATCCTCATGACTTTCCGCAGCTGTCCACTCATTTGGTGTTAAGTGAAACTTTAAAAAATTTACTGGAGTAGAGCTTGCTGTTGTTTTTACCTCAATATGTTTGTGCCTTTCATCAACCTCACGAGAGTTTATATCATAACCAACTGCATACATTGCAGGAATTAACCTTATTAAATACTCAAGATCGGGACGCCCTTCAATAGATATCCTCTTTTTTTCATGATTAAGGATTAAACTTTCCCCAACTGAACCAATTCCTCCAGTAGTAGACAAGGCACCCTCAGCAATCAACTTATCTAAATCTATCAAATCCTTGACTTTATAGTACTCTTCAGAGGTATCCGTCATTAATGCGATTATATCTGTATCGAAAAAGCTATCTTCACGCTCAGTATTAAAATAATCTATCCATTTTGCTTCCAGTTTCTTAACATCTCTAAGTAGAATATTTTCTGGTGCCGGCAGATCCGTATAGTAGTCAAATAAATCGTCGGTTGGATTTATGAACCTTTGAATAGCGATGTCTTCAACATGGTTAATGTAATATCTTCCATCAGGCCGTCTAACAAGCAGATTGGCTTGAGTCATATAATCAAGTATATCACCGGCATAACGAACTACATCACCAGTCCAATCGTACTCGACGTCATCCTTCCTGTTATTTACTATGAGTGCCCATGTATCTTCAACAGACCTTCCATCTCTTGTTACCCGTAAATCATTGAATATGCAATGGGTAGCTTCAGCTTTCTTAATTCCAGCTCTAACTCCATCCTGTTTTTCAGCATAATCCATCATTTGAAGGATATATAAAGCAGGTCGAAAATCAATTCTATTCTGCAAGAACTCAAGGTTCATATGTGGCTTTAAGAAACCACCAGGATATTGAAAGTGGTAGCAAAAAAGCTTAAAAAACTTAACAAGATCTTGATTTGACGCTAACTCTACAGCTCTTCTACTAGGTTTTAGTTCATAACCATCCGCTTCAACAAAGCAGAACAAGGCATCTATTTCTGTTCTCCAGTTATTTATTGTTTTCTCTTTCTTATGAAGGTTACCTGGAAATCTCCTGATTGCCGCATTAAATTCACGAATAAATTCGTTTACTGGCTTTTGCCCTATTCTTGTTACCTCATTTGCAATAAAAACTAACACATTTTCAATATCATTTTTAAAACGAGGTCTTGGATGATGTAATCTAAAAAAATACTTATCTGGTACATTGTACTCCGACATTATCTGCAAACACCTCTTTATTCAAAGATTGAAGCAACTTTTCTCCAATAGATTTAGCAAGTAACGGTGGAACAGCATTTCCAACCTGTCTATATTGTTCAGTCCTATTCCCATAAAAAATAAAGTCGTCTGGGAATGATTGAAATCGAGCATTTTCTCTAACAGTTGGAACTCTGTTAGCTTTATAATGAAAATGATGGCGGTGTCCAGTGTCTATTGTTAGAGTAGGTCTCTTGCTATGATATCTAGTCCAAGCAACATTAAATTTCCTTGATTCTCTATATTCTTCAGGTAGATCCTTATAATTCCCTCCCTCTGGCACTAAACTGATTATCTTCTTAGTTTGTTCAGTATGATTTGTTGCAAGATGATTAAATACTGATTGGGAATTGGTTCTACAGTATTTCTGATAATCATTTTGTGGGGGAGTTATATAATCCTGTCTCTCTTCCCCCAGTTCGTCCATAAGAAGTGGTAAATCACTTGTGGCTTGTTCTGAAGTAATCCAATCATTTTCAAAAAGTATTTTTTGTTCTGGGAAAGAAAACTTCTCTCCACTTTTTATTCCAACAAAGAAAACTCTTTTACGGGTTTGAGGAACGCCGTAGTCCGCCGAGTTCAATATTTGATAGTTAACGGTATAACCTAACTTTTCAAATTCACTCAGAATACTATCCTTTATTGTTCCTTTAAAAAGACTAACTAATCCAGGAACATTTTCAATTACAAAGGCTTTTGGTCGTATATCTCTTACTTTTTCTATAAAAGACAGATAAAGTCGATTTCTTGGGTCATGTAATTTCCTCGGCCCCGCAATTGACATCCCCTGACAGGGGGGGCCACCGACTATTACATCAATTGTTCTACCTTCAACTGCATCTAGTATTTCATTAGTAGAAATTTTTGTAATATCTCCACATATCCCTTTGCTGCCTTTATGATTTTCTTCAAAAGTTTTGATAGCTGCCTTGTCGTTATCTATGCCTAAAATTGTTTTGTATCCTGCTAAATTAAAACCATATGATAATCCACCACTACCACAAAATAGATCAATGATGTTATACACTCTAGTAATTCTCCTTTTAACTCTTTTAATATATCTACTATTGTACCAAAGAAACTAGTGTTTGTTCGATTAATTAATCCACCATAAAATAAAAAGAGCCCTTTCTCAATTAGAAAGGGAATTGAACTCAATAAAATCTTTCTCAATTTGGTTTTTATCTGGGTGTTCTTCATCTATAAAAATAGCAATATTTCCATTAAATATTACAGGTATCCCAACTCCATGAGGGTTTAGTATGCCCGTTTTTTTGGCTTCTTCTATGCTTTCTTTTGTTATTGTATCTTCATTCTTTGGATCAAAACCATAAAATTCAACCTCATGCTCAGAATTATTAACAACAACATTGTAAGCATATATTGCTCCGATAGTATCAGATATCATTCTATTTTTCACTTGTATATGATAGCCAACGTTTTCAAAATAATTAATGACTTCAGATATGTCAACAAGTTCATTATTATCCTTATCACGTTTCCTCTCGTTGATAATTGGTTCAGATTGTAATAACAAATCATCAATTGTCCAATCACTCATGTTTAAGTATGATTCCAAGTCGAATAAGCCAATTTGATTAATAACATTATCATCAACTACAAAGCTTAAAATAAAGTTTTCATCATACATATAATACGTACTATCCGTCTTCAAAACTTTACGATCAGCATAAGCATTAACAAGCTTATTTAATGTATCATTTATTGCTATTCCTGATTTTGTTTTTAAACCGGGAGCTTTTATTGCGTAACCAACAACTTTATCGTCTTTAATCAAGAAGTATTGTTGCTCATATACAATCTCTTTGAAGTTTGATGATTCCACTTTTCTTAGTTCGTCCTGACTGATAGGCTTACCTAATGCTTCTATTACTTTTGCAGACGAATCATTAATCCTTAAATCCTTTAATAAAAGTTCTTCTCCTAAATTGGCAGAATCGGTCTTTTCAACTTCATTACTAATCTCCCAATCTAGGCTATTTTCCTCCTCAGTGCTGGCTGTAGAAATTTCCTCATTACTGCATCCAACTATTACTAATAACAACAATCCGATTATAATGTTCTTTTTCATGACAACACATCACTTTTATTTATATTTATAAAATCATTTCGCACCAAAGCTTTTCAGCAACTCAACAACACTATCTAATTTTCTATCTACTGCAACGTCTAATGCTGAACTTCCATTTACAAATACCGTGTTTGAATTTGCACCATTCATTAATAATAGACCAGCTAACTCATATATAACGTCTTCAGTTTTAGCTTCTCCTTCTGGAAAAACATCAAAAGCCGCTTCTAAAGGTGAATAATTGGTCGCTGAACTTGTTAAGTTTGGATCAGCACCTGCTTCAAGCAACATCTCTGCTATCTCAAGACGCGCATCTCTAATAGCAACAATTAATGGTCTTGTCCCTTTAATATCTACATTTACATTTACACCATTATTAATTAATCGCTCCACCATATCAATTTCATTGTCTGGAATAGCAAGATATAATAGTTCCTCATTAGATAATTCTACCGAAGAATTTTCCTTTGACGTATCACCATGTCCTTCTGCAACTTGTTCCTTATCTTTCACATTATCCTCAGAGACTGTATTTCCGTTATCAGATTCTGTATCATTAATTTTTGGTGAATCGCTTTTTTTATTATCTTGTTGATAAGAATTGTCCGCCACCATGTCTAACCCACTAACATCTGGGCTTATATATCCTTTCAATTCTTGTCGATGTGTTAAATACATTTCTAACGCATCCCTTAAAGCATATACATCTTCACGTTGGTTCGCTTCATAGGAGTCTTTAGCATCCAATATGATGTTTACCACAAGATCATATATATTTGATTCTTTAGTTGTTTTGTCATCACTTTTGTACTTTAATATATATTCTTCGAACGATTGCACATCTTTTTCATTTAGCTCGTAACCATGTTCAAAGTAATGATTTATTGTCCCAAATATCTTTTCTGAATCATCTTTGAACTGATCACCCAAGATACTTGTTGTATACGATGTATGACTGTTATTCGATAACAATACAGCTATGGACAATGTAGAGATGGCTATTACTATAAACAATATAAATCTAGTCATTATCCTCACTCCTGTTATCTAGTATTTTTTATTTGAACAACACATCCACTAGCCATATCATGTAGTGCTTGTTTCTTCTCTGTTACCGCAACCATCAGATATCCGATCAGCATTGTTAGATTAGATAAAAGATGAAAATAGTAACGAGCTGTAGCTCTTAGAAAAGAAATCCTGTCACCGTTTTTATCACATACAATAATATTCATGGCTGTTTTTCCTATTGTTCCTTGCCATGTAGAACTATCAAGTAATGCATAATACATCCATGCCAAGAAGAGTCCAATTAAGCCATATGCCCTTTCATCTATAGGCAAAAATAATACTATGGCAACGATGAATATAATCCAAAGTATGCAGTCTATTATAGTAGCTGACACTCGTTGCCAAAAGCCTGCATACATTGTATCAGGTTGTTCATTTTGTTCTTGGATTTCTAGTCTGTTTCTTTTATATGTAGTTGGATAATTATCCTCTTGTGTGGCAGACATTTCATCATATATTTCAGACACTAGTGATCCACACTTAAAGCAAAATTTTGCTTCTTTATTAAGTTTGTATCCGCATTCTGAACAGTAAATGTTTCATTCCCCCTTTGATTTAGAATTAACACACTAAATGGATGTCTAATATGTAATATCGGTGCAAAAGTACTGTTTTTTAAGTTTAATAGTACTCATAACCAAAATTCCATATTGTTTTTTCTAATTTGTGTATCTGTTTGTTAATGAATCACTTCTCTACTCTAAAAGAGAGGTGATTAATATGCCTGATTTGAAGAAAATAATCGGTGAACGAATTCGTTCAATAAGAAAAGCTAAAGGTTTCACTCAAGAAACTCTTGCTGAAAAAGCAGATATTCATTATTCATATATTGGCGGTATTGAACGTGGTGACAGGAACATATCTGTTGAAACGTTATCGAAAATCATAAACGCATTGGAAATACTTCCAGTGGAACTGTTTCAGTTCACCACAATTGATGATGAAAATGAAATTTTGTCAAAACGAATAGCTATAGAAAGCTTAAACTCTAGTTTATTAACCCATAGTGTTGATGAGATTAAATTAATACATAGAATAACTGAAGACATATTTAACACAATGGACAAGAATAAAGAAGATTAGTCTTCATACTTATATGGCCTGTGACTTTGAAAGTCACAGGCCTATTTTTTTTGTTCAGATTACTTAAAAACCTTTACAACTAAAAAATATCAACATTTTTTCTCTCCACCACCATTCAATATGAACAAAGGGGGTATACCACCGTTTCATGCCCCACCCCATTTTATAAGTCGTTATTTATCCACCGAGATAGATAACGGCTTTTTTTATTTACAGAGACGACAGGCGCGGTGAGAGGAGCGCATTCTTGAAAGGAGGCATTAAGATGAATGATTCATTAGTACGTATCCTTGTTAGTGCAAAAGAGATGAACAAGTGGGTTCCAGTAGATTACTTGATCAAATACGACATACGTAATGTGGATCTTTTAGATTTAGAAGATCAAGGTTTACTACTGGTTAATCGAAGTAAGACAAATGGACTCATGCTGAAGTTAACACTAAAAGGTTATCACTACTTTAGTTAGTCGTCCTAAAGCTTTTAGCAACTACTTATCAATTAATAGGAGGAATCATTTATGAGAAACAATTTTGAAGACACAAATGAAATGTTGAACGGAAAAAGCATTTCTATTCCAGAGGTTCAATCAATCTATCAATCACTGATTGAGCAATATGAAGGTTTATCAGTCGAAATAGTAGATTCAGTTGAGGGTAATGACTACGTCAGACTCTCTCATCTACTAGCTAGAAGAAGGAAGTTACAAACAGCATTGGATGATATTAAATCCCTACATGAGGATGAGCTAATCACACAGCGATCAACTAAAGAACGAATTGCAAATGTATTAAAGACAAGCGCAGAAATGACTGAATCAAAAGGTGAAGATGCTTTGATAAAAATTACCGACAGCTTAGAGAAAGTAAACCATTCAGCACATAGCATTGCATCTAAAACACTAGATCTCTCAACTAAGACAATAAGTAAGGGGAATCAGCTTAATCATAGCGTAGGTAAGTTTCTTGTAGATAAGACATCAAAGGGTTTATCAAAACTTGCAGATGTATTCGATAAACAATGATCTTTATCCATTGAAAGGAGGTGAATACCAAATGAGGACAGATGAACATGCAAACAACATCGTACCATTTTCAAGTAATGCTGAGTTAAATCCATCATCATTACCAAATATCGTCTTATCATCAGATGCATCCAAACAACGGATTGAAGAACTACAAAAGTTTGTTCAGGAAGTGATGGTTAAAGGAATTGATTATGGTTTAGTTCACGGCTTTTCAAAACCTACTTTACTTAAGTCCGGTGCAGAAAAGCTATGTGATGTATTCGGCTTCTCGAAAACAGCAGAAGTCGTTAACCGTATCGAGCAATGGGAACCTGGAATATTCGCATACGAGGTAAAGACGACACTCATACGCAAAGATAATGGTGTTGTCGAGGCAGAAGGTTTAGGGTCTTGCAACAGTAAGGAATTATCATTCCAACAACAAGATCCTTATACAATCGTTAACACCATTTTGAAGATGGCGAAGAAACGTGCATTGATTGATGCAGTATTATCTGCAACACGTTCAAGTGGATTGTTTACGCAGGACATCGAGGACTTTCCTAAGCAGTCAAACAATAAAGGAGGTGATGATCTAGCAACAAAAGCTCAGCTTCAAACGATATTCCGTATTGTCAACGAAATTGATATGCGGACAGATGTTGCAAAAGAAATGATGAAGATGACTTTCGGTGTTGAGCGTAGTACACAACTCACAAAGAAACAGGCATCCGATTTCATTCAAGACTTGCTGCATTTGAAAGAAGCATATGAGGAGGTGAGGGAGTAAATGAATTTACAGGAAAATAATCATCAATGAAAAGCTCATGGATTGCAGATGCAGTCGATGGCTTTTTTATTGCACAAAAAAGATGAGCTCATCCACCAATGAACTCATCTCCTATGGGACGCAAGTGTAATCTCTTAATTACATTGTATCTCATAACAGCTATTCACTCAATTGGGAGGGACGTATTTTGTCTCTCCTTTTTTAATTCAATCAAACAATAATGGAGGAATTTATAATGAACAATTCAATCGATAAAATTACTTTTAGAAATTTATTGGCGACAACTACTCGTGAAAAGGAAGATAGTTATGTAGTGAATGAACTATTCAGCCGCTACCCATCTATCCAAGAATTGTTGGATGTAACGGAAGAAGAGTTATTGCAAATCAAAGGTATTGGGAAAGTAAAAGCTAAGCAGATTATTGCTGCCCTACAACTTGCTCGCATGAACCCATGTCCAGTTGAACAACGATTTACGATTCGTTCACCTGAAGATGCGTATGACTATCTGAAGGATATGCAATACCTAAATCAAGAACATTTTGTAGTCCTTGGACTAAACACTAAAAATCAAATAATCTTTCGCGAAACAGTATTTGTTGGGTCATTAAATGCTAGCGTTGTCCATCCCCGGGAATGCTTTAAGCACTTAGTTCGTCGTAGTTGTGCAAGTGCTATCGTCGCCCATAATCATCCTAGTGGAGACGTTTCACCAAGCATGGAGGATATTAACGTTACAAAGCGCTTAGGTGAAGCTGGGAAAATGATGGGGATTGAGATTTTAGATCACTTAGTTATTGGTCATGAAAAATATGTGAGCTTAAAGGAAAAAGGATATCTATAAAACCATTATGAGAGTCAGTGATTTCGCTGACTCTCTTTTTCAAAATGACTTAATGGGCTGACATTTGAGATTATTGAATGTTTTTGGCTAAGTACCCACACCGAATAATGTAATAATGTTGATATGATAGTCTTTCAGCTTTAACCAATTATTTAACGTTTGTTGAGGATCAGGTTGAAAAAACAGTTCACTTTATATTAATCGGTCACAAGCCGAAATTGTAACATTGGAAGTTGAATTTTTTGCATAATAGCTATAAAAAATACCCAGATCCATCTAACAATTTTATTCATCTACTTATGGTATGGCTCATTTTTCTGTATTTTGAATGATCGGTATATTTGTTCCAACAAGATCAGCTTCATTAATTGATGTGGAAATGTCATTTTCGAGAACGACAGCTTTTGATCCGCACGATGTAACACCTCATCACTTAAACCATTTGAACCACCAATAACAAAAGATATTTGGCTCTTACCATGAATGCTAAGCTCATCCATTTCTTTTGCTAACTGTTCTGATGACCAATTTGCTCCTTTGATGTCCAGAACAATGACATATTGGTTGGGTTTTATTTTACTTAATATCCGCTCTCCCTCTTTTTGCTTTACTTGGAGTAACTCCTTCTCACTCATTTGCTCAGGTGCTTGCTCATCATTCACTTCATCCATCGTTAGTTTACAATATGGACGCAACCGCTTCTCAAATTCTGCGATTCCCTGTTTGATGTATTTTTCTTTGATTTTGCCTACACTTACAATTTGAATCTGCATTTTTCCACCTCAATTTGTAATCTTACTATTACATTAAGTTATTAGATCTCTATAGGTAAAGAGAAACTGGATTCTAAATCATATGGTATATCTGTTCTTTTCTTAGTCAACCATCCACATAGTTTAGGAAATTGTGACAAGGTATTTCCATCTACAATTGGATTTACTGTTCTTTTCTCTAAAGGAGTTGTTACACCCCAATTATGCACTAGAGATAAGGCGATAAACTTAAGTTTAAGTAGAGAAGAGTACTGTATCCACTCATTTAGATCGTCTTGGAATTTTTTCTGTAGATCTAGGCATGGATATTTAAAACCCTTTTCTCTTTTCAATCGTAGCTTTTCATTATCGCTCATCTTCATTACAGCTTCAATCATATTGTCCTCTTTGTTGATGATTTTCTTTATCTTTTTCCGTCCATCTATTTTATCAATGTCTACCATATTCATCCCTTGAAATACATCACTACGATCATTTAATAAAAACTCCCGGACGGATAAACGGTTGGCACGTTTTACCTTATTCGTCTTCTCTATACGTGTCAGTACATATCCTTCTATGCCCATCTCGTTTGCCTTGTCATACACCTTTACTTGTTGTCCATTTCGCTTTCCATAATAATAGGTTCGATGCTTCCCTTTATAATTTTGTAACTTAGATCTTTGACTAGGTACATATAAGCGTTTGGCTACTTCATTTGGACTGAATTGTGTTATATCTACCTTGTCATCCCACATCCCAACCTGTATATCGTCGACATCTCCTACGATAAATTTTAATATATCTACCAACTGAGATGGGGAAATGTTTTGACTAGATGGATTTATTTCGATTGTTGTATTAGGTAAATGAGCATAGACTTTTCCCCATTTTACCTTAAATAACTTATAGTTAAGCATATATTTATATCGTGTGCTTGTGTTTGCTGATTTATCAACATAAGAAGCACCTTTTACCATATTCCAAAAATCCGCTCTAACGATTTTGTCGGTATAGAACTTTATTCCGTCGTAGGGACACACTCCCTTCTTTGATGATGAACTCTTCAATATCTCATTTAACGGGTAACAGTGATCCATTACCTTGTTAAGTTTTGTCGTATCAAACATAATAACCACGTCATCAACACCTCCCGTATTTATATCCCTCCAACCATTGGTATAACTGGTATGAATCTACTTCTTATGATAGATAGCAAGAATAGTCATAGGGTGCATAATTTTTAATCAATTTCTTTATTATTAATTGAATCCAATGAATCTATGAACACATCAGCCAACCTTTGTGTAAATTGCTCTTTTTGCCTTTGTTGTTGTTTATAATACTCAGATATTTTAATTACCACTCTATCTGACTTCTTAGCTTTTAAAGATATCCAATCAGAATTACGCTTATTATCCATCATTAGATCAACCTCTCTTTTTTGTATATTATAAACCTTACAAAATATAATATTACATAAATAGTATTGTGTAAACAGTTGTATTTTAAAAACCTTACAATTATAATAATAATGAGGTGATGAAAATGAACTTTGCGGAATCTGTTAAGAACAATAGAACTAAATTAGGTTTAAGTTACAGAAAGCTTTCAGAGGAAACTGGAATATCACATAGTCACATTCGTGATATAGAAAATGGAAAGTATACCCCTTCCTTTGATAAGGCTATAAAGTTGGCCAATGCCTTGGACATTAATACTCAAGATGTAATAATCACTACATATCAAGCACAGTTTCGTGACCAAATATATGAACTGATTAAAACGTGCGATGAATACAAGGTGAGCATCCCCTATAAAGAATGGGTTAATTCCAACTTACCAATTCAACCAATTAGCGAAGATAGAACCAAACTACACGATATTGCTTTTAAAATAGCCGAACCACTCTATAGCGAGTCAAACAAACAAGTACTAAATAAAAAGTTGGAATTCATCGACTATATTTCAAATTCTCAGTTCAATACATTCACGTATGAAGATACCATTAGGCTTATGGAAATGATGCACAAAACATCCTTGATCCAAGGTATTCCCGTTGCTAAAAATCGGGTTAACGGATTTATGCAGAAATTAGAAGAAGAAAACGAAACAATAATGAATAATAGAGGTGACTTAAATGACTAATACCATTCCTGCCGCACTATACGCTCGTGTTAGTACCGAAGAACAGGCTACAGAAGGGTACAGTATTCAAGCACAAATTGAAGAAATCGAAGCATATGCAAAAAGAAACAATATGGAAATAGTTTCAAGGTATGTGGATGAAGGTGTAAGCGGAAAGAACATATCTGGCCGTCCTGAAATGAAAAGACTATTAAAGGAAATCAATAACAACCAATTCAATACTGTTATTGTATATAAGATTGATCGTATATCACGAAAATCTAAAGATGCTTTGGAAATTGCAGAGCGTTGTCAGCAGTCTAATATCAGTTTAATCAGTCTTATGGAGAATATGGATATAACAACACCCATGGGTAAAATGATGTTTCAAATCTCAAGTAACTTTGCGGAATACGAAAGAAACTCAATCATTGAACGCTTAAAAATGGGTATGAACCAAAGAGCTAAGCAAGGTTATTACAATGGTGGACGAGTTTTTGGATATGAAAGTGTTAACAAACTATTGGTAGTAAACGAAGAGGAAGCTCATGTTATACGCCTGATTTTTGATTATGCTGAACAAGATTTAGGCTATAAGGCAATAGTTTCCCGAATTAATGCTAAGGGATATAAAACAAAACGAGGATGCGATTTCTCAATCGGCACAATTAAAACGATACTGCATAATCCACTTTATATTGGGAAAATCCGCTTCAATATGTACGAAAATTGGTCAGAGAAACATCGGAAAGGCAAAAACAAAAATTACATCCTAGTTGATGGAAAACATGAAGCCATTATTGATGAAGAGCAATGGAATAAGGTGCATCAGATGCGCAAAAAACGTACTACAAGACCTGCACAATCCAACAAACCATATATATTAAATGGACTTATTAAATGCCCTAAATGTGGATACGGAATGGTTTCTGGATTATCTACAGGTTCAAAAGGTAAAAAGTACCGTTATTATGTATGTGGACTATTTCATAATAAAGGAAGTCGAGCATGCAGTGCCCATTCCATTCGTGCAGATCGAGCTGAACAGCAAGTGTTTGAAGAATTAAAACGAATTGTATCTGAACCATATGTATTAAAACGTATAATTGACGATGTTAATCAAAAACGTAGCCAAGCAATGACTCCAATAAATGATGAAATCAGAATATTAGAGTCTAAATTAAATAAAGTAGAAGTACGTATCAATAACATCACGGAACAATTAATGGATGATCCATCTCTAGTGTCTATTTTTAAACCGAAGCTAGCGGAACTGACAGAAGAGAAATCAAATCTCCAAAACAAGCTTGAAGTGTTGAATACCGAATTAGATGAGTGTGATACAACACCTATTGATACTCAAGCATTACATAACCTTTTAAGTGAATTTGAAAAGGTAATGAGGGATGCAAATCCTGAGAAACAAAAAGAACTTCTTCGTTTGATTATTAAGGATATACAAATAACCATGGAGGCAACGCAAGGGGTTGAAAGACTTATTGAAAGAATCAATTTACACTTTGACTTCACACTAGAGGGATTAAAGCATAATGCTTTAGATGTTGTGAATACAATTCATATTGAATTCGATGAACCAATAAAACCTTGGATGCTGGAAGAAAGGGCTAGTAAAATGTTGAGCGAATTTATGGATTCGCTTAATATTTTACCCTTGAAAGATGTACGGTTCCCCCCTCATAATCCGAAAAGCCCGGTACACCTGCTCTAGCAACACCAGCCTCATCAATTGATGCGGAAATGTCATTTTAGAAAAGGACAACGCAAGATCACTCCGCTTCTGCACCGCTTCGCTGATCCCGAGTGACCCGCCGATCACAAATACTATTTTGCTCTTTCCGTAGGTCGCAAGCCCGTCCAATTTCGATGCGAGTTGCTCAGAACTTAACATTTTCCCGTTTATTTCCAGGGTGATGACAAACGCATCTTGAGAAATATTAGACAAAATGCGTTCACCTTCTTTTCGCTTCACTTCCTGCATTTCTAATTCGCTCATCGTTTCCGGAGCTTTTTCGTCTGCTACTTCAATGATATTTACTTTGGCATAGGCACCAAGGCGTTTTAAATATTCTTTGATGCCTTCTTTTAGATATTTTTCTTTTAATTTTCCAACAGATACGATTGTTATTTTCAACGGCTAAACTCCCTTTTTTCGCATTCTCTCATTACTTCCTAGTTTACCAAAAATCTTTCATTTGCCATAATGTGTTTGATCCTATTTTCTCTTGGGAAAGGTATTTATATAGTGAAAATAAAGAAGAACTGGATATGCTTAACATATAACGGATGGAAAGGAGCGGTTCATATGAAAATGGAACAAGTTTTATTTATCCAAACAGGGATGGGCATTGATGTACATGGTCAGGATATTACAAAGGCTGCCAGAAGAGCGGTTGAGGATGCGATTTATAAAAATTCCATGCCTGGGATTGAGAAAAGTCTTCCAGAACAGCGTTTGGAGAATATGAAAGTGAATGTAAAGGTTGCTGTTCCGCTTGATCGAAATAAATTAGATGTTGATCACATTAAAGAAGTCATACCGTATGGTTCTGTTCATGTTGAGGTTACAGATGGCGGGATGGCAACAAGCAGCGGGATTATCTTGGATGATAAAGGGGATGAAAATGATTTAATGTATATGGTGAATGCGGCAGTTGAAGTTGGTTACTAAAAATATATTTCCCTTCTTTCGCCCTCCATGTTTAGGGAGGGCTTATTTGATGCTTCTATTAAAAGAGAGTCCATGCCTTTTCATACGCAGAAGTTAGAACCCCTTTCACCTTATTTACCTTACAAGTTCTTGCTTTACTTCTTCTATTTGTTTAAGATGCCTTTTTTCGTGATAACCGATAAAGGGGATCCACTGCTTCAAACTTAAATCGCCAAATGCCGGGTGTGGATACGTTCTTTGTTCTAAAATCTTCGCTTCTGCAGATTCAGCCAGCTTCGTTAAATCCGCTCTGGAAGCCGCTAGTTTTTCTTTCATTTCATTCAATGTTATAAATTCATTAGATGGCTGAGCAAATGATGGAGCCTCTGCTTTCGTAGAACGATCCACAGACATTTCGATCGGTTTCTTTGATACCTCTTTGTTTTCACCATTCTCGATTTGATCAGCAATCGAATGGGTAACGGCCTTTTCGATTAAATACAAATGCTCAAGTACCTGCATAATCGACCAGCGATCTTCTTCCACTTTCTTATTTAATACTTCATCGGATAAACCACTGACTGCATCCAATATTTCCTGACGTGCTTCGGTATTGATATCCAAGATCATTCACTCCATGAGATAAGATTTTTATATGTATCATTTTACCATATTCAAAAATATCTGGGCTAACATAAACGACAAGTGCATATGTTGAAACGAAAGATCCCCCTTAACTTCCTGATGGACCATGGTATAATTGTAAAAAGTAAGTACAAAGAGGTGTTTGCCATGTTTATCAAAGACGTTAATGAAGATATTTCCCTGAGAATACTATCGATTCGAGATGCAGAAGCACTGTTTCAAATAACCGATCAGTCACGGGAGCATTTGCGCCAGTGGCTTCCCTGGGTAGATGAAACGAAAACCGTTGAGGATTCACGCAGTTTTATTAAAAATTCGTTTCAGCTATATGCGGATGGAACCGGGCTTACAACTGGAATATTCTATCAAGAGGTGCTTGTGGGGGTTGCCGGTTTTAATAAGTATGATTGGAAAAATCGTATCGGGTATATTGGTTACTGGCTTGCGAGTGCATATCAAGGACATGGAATTATGACAAAAACGGTGCATACATTAGTCGATTATGCATTTCATGAACTGGAATTAAATCGGATTGACATTCGGGCTGCGAAAGAAAATAAGCGCAGTCGTTCGATTCCTGAGCGCTTAGGGTTTACAGAAGAAGGGGTAATAAGGCAAGGGGAATGGCTTTATGATCATTATGTAGACCATGTTATTTACGGCATGCTAAAAAGGGAATGGGCAAAAGTGGAACATCCTCCTACCGGGAAATAGGCTAGAGGGATGTTCAACATTTCCCGGGAAATATCGACATAATCTAACATCATTTCCCCATTATTCTCTTTTATTTTTCAGCCTGTTCATACAATGCATCAAAGTGCTTTACCATTTCAAAATCTACGTCTGTTAGTCCTTTTGCTTGCCAAGAGGAAATTTTTAGCGTGACCATTTTATAATCAATCGAGATAAATGGATGATGTTGTTTCGATTCCGCATATTCAGCAATTTGATCCACGAACCTTACTCCGGCCAAGTAATTTTTAAACCGGTATCTTCGCTCTATCCACTTTTCATCTACCCGTTTCCAATCTGGGACTTGTTCAAGTTCTTTCCTGATTTGGTCTTCACTTAAACGTTCCATTTTATCCTCCTTATTAACTACTTTGAACATTCTCCGGTCTTCCTTGTATTCCCTTTTACTATAAGTCAAAACCTATTCTAAAGCAAAATTCTGAATTTTTATGCACAACTTATCCACAGTTGTGGACAAATGAAATAAAAACAGAGTTCTGCCATATTGCAGAACTCCTAATCAAAACTTTTTATTGCATTTGTACGCGGTGCAGATGCGCAAATATCCCATTATGCTGGATCAGTTCATCATGTGTTCCGTCTTCCGTAATCCCATCCTTTGTAACGACCATGATTCGGTCAGCATTTTTAATCGTTGCGAGCCGGTGAGCAATGATTAAGGTTGTCCGGTCTTTCGCTAATTCATTTAATGCTTTTTGAATGATCATCTCCGTTTCCGTATCGAGTGCTGAAGTTGCTTCATCCAAAATTAAGATGGGTGGATTTTTTAGAAACATCCTTGCAATGGCAATCCGCTGTTTCTGACCGCCAGAAAGCTTCAATCCCCGCTCCCCGACTTGTGTTTCGTAACCATCTGGAAGTTCCTTAATAAATTCTTCCATATGTGCTTTACGTGCTGCACGTTCTATTTCCACGTCGGAAGCACTCAGGTCACCGTAAGCAATATTTTCGCGTAGTGTTCCCGTAAATAAGAATACATCTTGCTGGACGATTCCGATTTGATGCCGCAAAGATTCCTTTGTCATATCACGTATGTCCATTCCGTCTATGGTAATGCTTCCTTTATCTACATCATAGAATCTTGGAATGAGGGAGGAAATCGTTGTCTTTCCGGCACCTGATGGACCAACAAATGCGATGGTTTCTCCAGCATGAATATTAAAATTCATGGATGTTAAGACGGGGCTCTGCGTTTTTTCATAGCTGAATGTTACATTGTTAAACGAAATATCTCCTTTTAGCGACCCAACAGGCTTGGCATCTTTACGATTTTCTACTTCTGGTTCTACATCCAACAGATGAATAAATCGTTTAAAGCCTGCCATCCCTTTCGGATAGAGTTCAAGGAGAGCACTAATTTTTTCAATCGGTTTAAAGAGCACATTCATATATAAAACAAATGCGACTAATTCACCGTAGGATAGTTTATGATTAAAGCTCAGCCAAGCACCAATGACAAGCACAATTAAAATAACGAAGCGCATCAGCATATGGATATTAGCGGATACGAATGCCATGACCCGGTATGCGCCCAGTTTTGCCGTCCGAAAGCTGTAATTATCCTTCGTAAAACGCTCCATTTCAAATTGCTCGTTCGTAAACGATTGAACAACACGAACGCCAGCTACCGCATCCTCCACTCGAGCATTTACATCAGCAATATCAAAGTACATCTTCCGCCACGCGGCACTCATTTTTATATTACTGTATGCAATCAGACCGATTAAAATGGGAACGATGATCAAAATAATTAGTGCTAATTGAAAATTAACCGTAAACATGATCCAAAATGCGCCGATAAATGTCATCGCTGCGATAAAAAAGTCCTCCGGTCCGTGATGGGCTAGTTCCCCAATATCAAATAGATCATTGGTAATCCGGCTCATTATATGGCCTGTCTTTGTATTATCAAAAAAGCGAAAAGATTGACGCTGCACATGGTTAAATAATTCCTGCCGCATATCTGTCTCAATATTAATTCCTAACTTATGCCCCCAGTAAACCACCACGTATTGCAAAAATGTGCTGAGGATGTAAACGAAAAATAGTAGGATACTGACGGTCACGATTACATTCCAGTTGCCTCCAGGCAGTAAGTCATCAATAAACCACTGAACCGCCACTGGAAAAGCAAGCTCCAGCAATGCAACGATCACGGCAGAGGTAAAATCAATTATAAATAGGCGCCGATGCGGCTTGTAATAAGAGAAAAAGCGTCGAATCATTCCTACACTTCCTTTAGGTTAGATCGTCCTGTTTATTTTTTAGCGTACCAACAAGATTATATGGTTATTCCTCTCATTTAGCAATAAGAAAAGCAAATTTCGCAAAATAGTTGTAAAGTTTGTCCACTAAGCTGCATAGATATGTACTGGTTCGATCTCTTTTAGGATGGAGGTGCATCATGTCAAAGTGGGTCTATTATGCAATCGGTTATGTATTTATCACGTCAGGGCTTCTTAAATTACTTGTATCCGATTTTGAAGTTATGTTTGTCGGTTTAGGGCTTCCTTTTCCAAGTATAACGTTGCTTCTTGTTGCCATTGTGGAAATCACAGGGGGAACGCTTATTTTAGGAAGAAGATATATGAAAATAGCGAGCATTGCACTAATGACAATCATGCTCGGGGCCATCTATGTGACCAAAGTACCAATACTCTTAACAGAAGGATTTTTGTCATTCGCCTTTGAAGCGAGGCTCGATATTGTTATGCTTCTTTTATTAATTCCTATTTTGAGGTACCGCGAAGTAAACGCGTAAAAATTATCCAGTTGATGTTGATAAATAATCCACAGAGTTATCCACATATGCACAAGTGTTCCCTGCTATTTTGATGATTTTTGTCGAAATTATACTATATATAGATTTTCATTATCTTGTTCTCCACATTTGTGCATAACTAATTAAAAATTGTGGACAAAGAGGAAAGTTGTGTATAAGAAAAGGCTATCTCCTTTTTCTAGGAAATAGCCTTTTATGGTCATACTTAGTTAGTCCTGCTCCGTCAGTTTCAATGTTTTTTCCTGTTGTTTCCCATCTCGATAAAATGTGATTTTCACTTTATCTCCGACTTCTTTTTCTTGATAGAGAATTTTTCTTAAATCAATCATGTTCATCACTTCTTTTCCATCTAGCTTGGTGATAACATCCAGGCGCTCCATGCCTGCTCTATCTGCAGGTGATAAAGGATCGACACTCCAAATGTACACACCACCTTCAACTTCTTTAGGAAGATCCAATGTTCGATTCCACTCGGATTGTGGTACTTCATCTAATGAGTATATTTCCACTCCTAAATAGGCTCTTTTTACTGTTCCTTCTTTTTCTAATTCATTAATGATGGGGCCTGCAGTATCAATAGGAATAGCAAACCCAATGCCCTCGACAGCCTCCTGATGGATTTTCATGGAGTTAATTCCTATCAGTTTGCCGTCAATATTAATCAGTGCTCCTCCACTGTTACCAGGATTAATGGCTGCGTCTGTCTGAATCACTTCTGCTTGCCAATCTGCGCGTCCGTCCTGGTTAAAATCCTGAGGAATTGTACGTTGTTTTCCACTAATTACACCTTGGGTGACAGAGCCGGAAAACATTTGTCCTAATGGGTTTCCGATCGCAATTGCTGGTTCGCCAACCTTTACACTACCGGAAGTCCCCATTTCAATTACCTTTTCCACATGCTTGCTGTCCATTCGAAGAACGGCTAAGTCTGAAAATAAATCACTACCCATTAAATCTGCTTCAATATGTGTGTCATCAAATAATACCACCTCGATGGCGTCTGCTCCCTCAATAACATGGTGGTTCGTTACGACATAGGCATATCCATCTTCTTTTTTATAAATTACTCCAGATCCCGAACCGGCTTCACTAACTTCTTGCTGCTGCCAGAAATCCGCTGAGCGTTGGATGTTTGTAACACCTACAACTGCTGGACTCACTTTTCCTACAACATCCGTTATTTGAGTAGATACGTCAACATTAACTTGTTTATTTGTGACATTATTTCCATTATCACTTTGACGCACTTCTTCTCTATTATCGGGTAAGTTAGAATTCATTAGATTTGGCATAACAACAACCACTAATAAAATTCCTATAATGATTCCAAGAAGTATGGGAATTAACCAACGGCGATTTTTTTTCCGTGGACTTTTTGGGTAGTGATCGTTATAATAACCCATTTAACACCATCCCCTTTTTCATGACACCTCAGCAAAACGTAAAACCGAACTTTCCTGTATTACCTCATTTACAAATAGATTAAACGGATAAGTACTTTTCTGTAGCTACATTATACATTGCTGTTGGTGTTTTTGGATCTGTATCGAATAAATCAACGTTGATGCCACGTTCTTTTAGTATTTGATCAACAGACATTCGAGCCAGGTCTTTCATATTATTATCTTGACTTAAATGTGCTAAATAAATACGCTTTGTTTGATTTCCGATAATGTCACTTAATGCCAATCCTGAATCTTCGTTGGAAATATGTCCTGTATCCCCTAAAATACGCCGTTTTACATTCCATGGATAACGTCCCATTCGTAGCATGCTCACGTCGTGATTTGCTTCAAATATGTAGGCATCCGCATTTTCAACCGTCTTTTTAATTCGCTCTGATACATAGCCTAAATCGGTAACGAGAGCTACCTTTTTATTATTTTTATGGAATGTATAAAACATTGGCTCTGCTGCATCATGGGAGACACCAAATGATTCAACGTCCATATCACCAAATGTTTCTACAGTTTCCATACCGAAATGGAATTTTTGATCTACGGATAACTTTCCGATTGAATTTTCCATCGCTTTCCATGTTTTTTCATTAGCAAAGATTGGCAAATTGTATTTTCTAGCAACAATACCGAGTCCTTTTATATGATCAGCATGTTCATGTGTTACTAAAATCCCATTTAATGTCTTTGGATCAACATTGACTTCATTTAACAGCTGGTCAATTTTCTTTCCGCTTAAACCTGCATCAACTAATAATTTTGTTTGATCGGATTCAATATAAAATGCATTTCCTGTACTGCCTGATGCCAGTACACTAAACTGAAACGTCATCTTCCTCCCCCCGATGAATTATTTCAAGCTTTTTCTCAAGCTGATTTAAAATACTGCCCTTTACCTTTTGATCACCTTTTAATTGACGGATACCTTTTACATATTCGGTAAGAACGTCGCTAATAAAGCTGTTCTCATCACTTGAAAATACAAATCCTTCGATTGCATTGACAAAATAATTTTTCTCCTCATTTACCGTCACTTTCCATGTTGGTACAAATACTTGAACACCATTCGCTAAGGGGACTCTCGTATGAAATCCAATATTGACTTTCGTTATTTCATCCCCTGCATTTAACGTATTTGCTTTATACAATGTTTCAATGGCTTTAATCGGTTTGATTAAGGTTTTCTTCTCTGCACGCGGTTCTGCATCTCCAAGCATTGTCTGCGTATAATAAATCATTTCATTATCATCATTTAAAAAGACTAAGACCATTCCATTTTGATTAAAATAAATCGGTCTTTCCTTTTTCTCTTGAAAGAAGAAAAGAACATTCAAGTCCTTATTCCAATCCCAAAATGTATATTCCTTTGGGTAAATGATGGATTTCTTAACCGTTTCCTCAATCTTTTCTTCCGAGTCACCTGGTGATATCGGAACAGGGTCTTCAAATTCAGAAATAATAAAGTTCTTATCAACGGATAAAGGTTCTTGATTTTTAAACCCTTCTACTTTCTTAAGGTCGTCTGTTGAAAAACTTTTTGGCTTCACAGATAAAAATGACTCATCAGAAACCTTCTCTGGCAATGAATTTATTTTAATATCTTCTGATTCAAGCTGTTCTTCAATTGGTGAATCTTGTCGTTCTAGCACTCCTATATTGGACTGCGATTGTTTATCAAAAAACTGAAATAATAAATACACATCAAGGACAAGGAAACAGAGGATAAATAGTGTTTTTATTTGGCTCCATTGCATCCTCAATTCCCTCCTTTATCACGGTCATCATTCATCTTTATTTCTTGCCAGTGGCCCTTATAATTTACATACCATGCGGGCTCAAGCATTAAGCTATAAGTTGCATTGTCTAAATAGGATAATTGATAGCCGACTTGAATATCGCTAATTTTATCAATTTCATACTCCGACTCATTTTGAAGGAAGAAAATAACGTCACTGCCTGATGGCAATGTAACCGGATCTTCCCCTAGGCTATTATTTAAGATGAAAAGGGGCCGCCGGTACTGATGCAGTTCTTGCTCACGCCATACTTGTTCAATAACGGATAAATCATTTCTATTATAGACTGGATACCCGTCATAACGCATTCGAAAACGAAGGCTATTTGCCGATCTGTCGATTTTCTCCAGTTTATACGTATTTGTCCAACCCTTATGTTCATTAACATTGGAGATGCTGCTATCTAATAAATCGGCTGGATCCATTGGGTCAAAGTTTGGGTTGATCGGATTGATAAACTCCATATTTTTCTCATCATGCATCACGCTCAGACCACGCTGTCCGTCCGTAAAATATGCTTCGCCAACATTCGCACTTACCAGGGATGGGTTACTAAACAAGGCGTTTACAAGCATATCCGGATCAGTGCCTTTTACTGCCATGGAGCGTTTTTTCATTTGTACGTCATTCTTTGGCAAATAAATTTTTTCATCGCCAGGCTCAAATAATACATATTCACTTAGATCGTCGAATTGAGATAAGGCTGACCACAAAAGATCATATTTGCCAGTATTATCAATCATAGCGGTCGCTTGTTTTCTTTCATCGACTGACAAAAATGTTACATGTAAGGTTGTAGCCGATGGATCAAAGGTAATGAATATACGTTTAAACGACCAGTTGGGCAAAGGTTCATCCTTGTTCAATGTAAATAGACTTGGCAGCATCTTAACCGGGATTGCGTCAGGGAAAATGAGCTCTACCATGTATTTATTGGATGGAATAGAAGCGTCACTTACAGTTAAGTCATACAACACCCATGACTGCATATCCTTATATAAATTTTGACTGTTTAATGGGTCTGTGTATGAAAAGTAACGTCCATTATTATGAAAAATAATCGATCTGGGCTCGATTAGACTCTTTTTCGTTTCTTCTATCCCTCCGATGTCGACTTCGTTCACATAGGAAGTGTCATACGTAAGTTCATTATTTGGCTGATAAGTCCACAGCCCAAATGTAAGCAGTAAACTTAATCCTACTAGAACACATAAAATAAATGTTTTAACGGATTCCAATTTCATTTGCGATCTCCCCGCTTTTGATTCATTAGCGGAAGTGTAAAAAGCACTGTTGTGCCTTTTCCTTCTTTACTTTTCGCCCATATTTTCCCGTAATGTGCTTCCACCAATTCTTTGGAAATAGCTAAACCTAATCCAGTACCGCCAAGCTTTCTCGTTCTTGCTTTATCTGCTCGATAGAAACGGTCAAATATTTTATCCAGTTTATCATACGTTATTCCTAGCCCCTGGTCTTGAATACTGATTAGTAAACGGTGTCTTTGTTTTTCTACCCGCAGCCGAATTGTGCCACCCTCAGGTGAATACTTAATGGCATTCGATATAATGTTATCCAAAACCTGCGTCATTTTATCTTTATCCATCCACACAAAATAGTGTTTTTTCGGTAATTCCCTCTGAAGTGTTATATGTTCCGGAATATTCATATCAAATCGATCAATGACCTCATGAAAATAAGCGATAAAGTCTATTTTTTCCTTATAAATGGAGTATTCTTTATTATCCATCCTGGAAAGCTGCAATAAGTCATTAACCATCCGGATCATACGCTCCGTTTCATTTTGAGCTACGCTTAAGAATTTAGGCGCAATTTCCTTATCTTCCCATGCGCCATCTGCTAATGCTTCCATATAACTTCGCATGGTTGTTAATGGCGTACGTAATTCATGGGAAACATTTGAGACAAATTCTCGTCTTTCCTGCTCTACCTTTTCTTGTTCCGTCACATCACTTAGAACAGTAATTAAACCTGTCACTTCGTCTTCTTCATCATAAATTGCGGAGAAATTTGCACGAAGCAAGTAAAACTCCTGATCATCACTTAAATCGATAAGAATGGAGCCACTATCCTGCAATTCGGTAAGGTCGACATTCTTTTCCTCTAGTGGCAGTATATCAAGTAAAAATTTACCCGCTATCTGATCGGGACTTTGTCCTATAAATCTTGCAGCAGCTTCGTTTACTAATGATACGTACCCTGCCTTATCCGTAGAAATGACGCCTTCTGTCATATTCGATAAGACAGAACTTAGCTTTCTTCTTTCCTTTTCCGTTGTAGCCCGTGATAGGAGCAGTCGGTCATTGAGATCATTAAAGGTCTCTGCAAGCTGGCCAATTTCATCGGTACCATACACATTAACCTTTTGTGAAAAGTCACCTTTCCCCATTGTCTGCGCCTGTCTACGCATCTCTACGATTGGCTTTGTAATGGTCCGGGCAACTAAAATTCCTAGCAGTGCAGATACAATAATTGCCAAAATGGAGCCTTTTAAGAAAATCTCATTAATATTTTGCAGCTGGTCATAGACACCTTCCAGTGAGGCTTCTAAATATATAGAGCCAATCACATTTTCTTCTTTATCATATATAGGAACAGATTTTATAAAAACCCGATTTCCTGTTTTTGCATTTCGTAATGTATTATCTAAAGAAGATCCAAATTTAAGGGTTTTTTGTACAATGTCTTCCGTTGTTTTCTTTCCAATAATATCCCGGTTTTTATAGTCGTTACTGCCTATGACACGGCTTTGGCTATTGATCACTTGTATGTTCGTAATCGCATCCGTTCCAACATCCGTGACAATCGTCTGTACTTCTTCCTCCAGCGTCATTTCACCTTCGTCGTCAGTACGATCTTTATTAAATGCCTGTTCTAAATTATAACTTAAGAGCTCCACCCGATCGTTCACAGACATCTTGAAATTTTCAAGGAGCTCTGATTCTAATTCTCTAGCGACATAGGAACCAATCACTTGTACCGCTATAAGTAATAATAAAATATATATAATAATAAATTTTAATTGGATGGAGCGGAAAAAACCAACCTTCTTCATGCACAACTACTCCTGCTCAGGATTACGCAAATAATACCCAACACCGCGACGGGTAACGATCCAAGTTGGATTACTTGGGTTTTCCTCAATTTTTTCGCGTAGTCTTCTTACCGTAACGTCAACGGTACGTACATCACCAAAATAGTCATAACCCCAAACGGTTTCAAGTAAATGTTCGCGGGTCATTACTTGTCCGATATGGCGGGCTAAATAATGCAATAACTCAAACTCACGATGCGTTAAATCAATATGTTCTCCGTCTCGCGAAACAGAATATGCATCTGGATGAATAACCAGTTTGCCAATAATAATGTTTTTTGAGGGCTTCACTGTATCGTCAGGAGCTTGCTGTTGTCTGCGTAAATTTGCTTTTACACGTGCAATCAACTCCCGGTTGCTAAAAGGCTTGGTTACATAATCGTCAGCACCAAGTTCAAGACCTAACACTTTATCTATTTCTGAATCTTTTGCTGTCAACATAATAATTGGCATGGTTTGTGTCTTCCTGATTTCCCGACACACTTCATTTCCATCCTTGCCTGGAAGCATAATATCCAGTAGGACGAGATCAGGCTGTTCATCCTCAGCAAGTTCGATTGCTTTATCCCCATCATAGGCACAAATTACCTCATAACCTTCTTTTTCTAAATTAAATTTTAAAATATCTGCAATTGGCTGTTCATCATCTACTACTAGAATTTTTAATGCCATGCTATTCACATCCCTTTCTCACTTTAGGAAAAAAATAAAATCTATGTCATTATGGGTTGTCTATATTTTCAAACATACTCTTGATCTATTTTATCGTACTTTCCATAAAAAGTCTTACTTTGAAATTAATGAAAGCGGGTTTTCGTATCTTTCAACTACTGATTTCCTTCCTTTTTTCAAAGATAAACTTTTCAAGTAGTAGCGATCTTTTAGACGTTTAGCAAATAACAAAAAGAGACGGATACTCATACATCTTATCATGTAGAATCCATCTCTGTCTCTCTGATTCAAAATAGTTGATGCGTTACAGCTTGCGTAACACCCTTTTATGCTTGTTGCATGGATACTGGCGGAATATCACTAGAATCATAACGATGATCTAAATCAACGAATTTATTATATTCCTTTACGAAGGCTAACTCGACATTGCCAACCGGACCATTCCGCTGCTTAGAAATAATAATTTCGATAATATTTTGCTTTTCTGATTCGGAATCGTAATAGTCATCACGATATAGAAATCCGACAATATCCGCATCCTGCTCAATACTTCCTGATTCCCGCAAGTCAGACATCATTGGACGTTTATCTTGCCTTGACTCTACACCACGGGACAACTGGGATAAAGCAATTAGCGGGACATTTAATTCACGGGCAAGTCCTTTTAAGGAACGCGATATTTCTGATACTTCCTGCTGTCTATTTTCCTTGGAATTTGCACTTCCCTGGATTAACTGCAAGTAATCGATTAAAATCATTCCGAGTCCGTGTTCCTGCTTTAACCGGCGGCACTTGGAACGAATTTCACTTACACGGATTCCTGGAGAGTCATCAATGAAAATTCCAGCATTTGAAAGACTCCCCATCGCCATCGTTAATTTACTCCAGTCTTCTGCTTCCAGTTTTCCTGTTCGTAAGCGCTGTGCATCAATATTTCCTTCTGCACAAAGCATACGCGAAACGAGTTGATCTGCGCCCATTTCCAAGCTAAATATAGCAACACTTTCGTCCGTATTAATAGCTACATTTTGAGCAACGTTAAGGGCAAATGCCGTTTTACCTACAGATGGACGAGCAGCGATAATGATTAAATCGTTTCGCTGAAATCCAGAAGTGATCCGATCCAAATCTCTAAACCCCGTTGGTATGCCGGTCACATCACCATCGTTTTGATGAAGTTGTTCAATATTATCATAAACTTCAATTAGGACATCTTTTATCGCTTTAAAAGAGCCTGAATTTTTACGGCTGGAAACTTCTAGTATACTTTTTTCTGCTTCATTTAAGACATCCTCTACTTCGTCTTCTTTCGCATAAGTAGTCGTTACGATATCTGTAGCCGTACGTATTAAGCGGCGTAACAACGCTTTTTCCTCTACTATTTTACTATAGTAAATGATATTTGCTGCTGTTGGTACACTACTGGCTAAGTCGGTAAGATAGGAAACCCCACCGACTTCATCTAATGTTTTTTCGTTTGAGAGAGATGTTGTTACGGTAACTAGATCAATAGGTTCTCCCCGATCTGAAAGTTTCATCATTGTTTGGAAAATACGTTGGTGTCCTGCTCGGTAAAAATCATCGGGCATCAACAATTCAGACGCTTGTGAAAATGCTTCTGGTTCTAAAAATATTGCCCCTATTACCGCTTGTTCCGCTTCTATATTATGTGGAGGCGTTCGGTCATTCCACTGTTCGCTCATTGTTTTTCCCCCTTTAACCGAGAGATTTCTATGATGTTATTTTTCCTCTGTAACATGAACATTAATCGATCCAGTTACCTCTGGATGAAGCTTTACAGGGACAATTGTATGCCCTAATGCTCGAATTGGCTCATCTAATTCAATTTTCCGTTTATCAATTTTATGACCATGTTCCTTTTTTAGTGCTTCAGCGATTTGCTTACTTGTGATCGAACCAAATAGACGTCCGCCTTTTCCTGATTTTGCTTTTACTTTTACAGTGAGGTCTGCTAGTTTATCTTTTAAATCGATGGCTGCCTCTTTTTCTTCCTGTTCTAATTGTTCATCTTTACGTTCTTTTGCTTCTAAAGCTTTCAGATTACCTGGTGTTGCTTCAATTGCCAGGTCCTTCTTAAGCAGGTAGTTACGAGCATATCCGGTTGATACTTCTTTTACTTCTCCTTTTTTGCCTGTACCTTTTACGTCTTTTATAAAGATTACCTTCATGATGATTCTCTCCCCTCAAAGTATTCTTCAAGTATATCTTTTAAAAATGCTTCCGCGTCATCAATGGTTGTATCCTCTATCTGTGTAGCAGCGTTTGTTAAATGTCCGCCTCCATTCATTTTTTCCATAATGATTTGGACATTGACATCACCTAGAGACCTGGCACTAATTCCTATTTTATCATCTTCACGCTCACAAATAACGAAATATGCATTGACACCACTCATCGTTAAAAGCGTATCCGCTGCCTGAGCAATAAGTATTTGCCCATATCGCTCTCCCTTTTTCGCCTTGGAAATGGCAATGGATTCACGGTAAATCTCTGCGCGTTCGATTAATTTGCTTCGCTTAATATAAACATCCAAGTCTTCCTTCATCAGCCTTTGAACTAAAACTGTATCAGCACCCTTTGAACGTAAATAGGAAGCTGCATCAAAGGTTCGTGACCCTGTCCGTAATGTGAAGCTCTTCGTATCAACAATAATACCAGCTAATAAGGCTGTAGCCTCAAGCATTTTAAGTTTTAATTTCTTTGGTTGATATTCCAGTAACTCTGTAACTAATTCTGCTGTGGATGATGCGTATGGCTCCATATAAACAAGTGTCGGATTTTCAATAAAATCTTCTCCCCGGCGATGGTGGTCAATGACTACTTTAAATTCAGCTTTCTGCAGCAAACGTTCATTGGAAACCATCGCTGGTTTATGTGTATCTACGACAACAATTAAACTGCGGCTCGTTAGAATATCTTCAGCTTCTTCTGGTTCCACAAAATGCTGCCAAATCGCTTCCTCCTGTTTAATGGCACGCATCAAGCGCTGTATCCCCGTATTGACATCATCTGGATCATAAACAATATGACCGTCAACATCATTTGATTTTGCAATGTTTAAAATACCGATAGCTGCACCAAAAGCGTCCATATCGGGGGCTTTATGCCCCATAATAATGACATTATCACTTTCTTTGATAAGCTCCTTTAATGCGTGGGATATGACACGCGCTCTTACGCGAGTCCGTTTTTCCATCGGATTTGTTTTTCCGCCATAAAATCGAACTTTTCCTGTTTCATCTTTGATCGCTACCTGGTCTCCCCCGCGCCCTAACGCTAAGTCCAGACCTGATTGAGCCGTTTCTCCAAGTGTTGGCAACGGCATATTGCCAACACCAATGCCAATACTGAGCGTAACAGGATTCTTCTGGGCTTGATCCGCGTTTAATTCACGTACTTCATCCAGAATATCAAATTTGGAGTCCTCGAGCTTCTTCAGTATCTCTTTCGTCCCCACCGCTAGAAAACGATCTTGAGACGTACGTTTTAAATAAAATCCATAAGCATGTGACCAATTATTTAAAACGGAAGTTACTTTGGAATTAAGCTGACTCTTCGTTGTATCATCCATGTTTTGCGTAATTTCTTCATAATTATCGAGATAAATAATGGCTAAAACCGTTTGTTCATTTTGATACAGATTTTCTATTTCCGTCTGAGCTGTGCGGTCAAATAAATAAAGCAACCGTTCATCTTTCTTAATCACTGCTTGAAATCTATATCCTTCTAGTTCAAACCAATACTCATCTTTATTTTCTTTAATATGCGCAATTAAATCTTCTGCGAGTGTATTTAGAGAATTTCCGACTAATGTATCATCTGCAGCGAATCGATTCATATAGGGATTGGCCCATTCAATTTTATACTCTTCACTAAATAGGAGAATACCAATTGGCATTTCCAATAATGCCTCTTCCCCAACCTTTTTGATGCGATGAGAAAGGGTTGAAATATATTTCTCTGTTTCATTAATTAATGTTTGCTCCGTTCGGATACTATAGTAAAAAGAAACAGCTAGTAATATCGTCATTACGATTCCTAGTTTCCACTCGAAATACCAAATTAGCCCCAATAAAATAATGGAAAGTATATAGATCATCCATAAATGACTGCTAAATGTTGGTTTTTTCTTTACATCTGACATGAAAAATTCACTCCTACTATTTAACAACCGTTTATTTTTTACGTTGAGCTATCCGATCCCTAAGCCCAAAACCTAAATCAATTATACCTATGATCCGTACGAAATAAAGGAGAAGAAATGGTAAAAGCAATGTCAGAACTACGCTAAGTATTGGAATTGCTTTTGACCAATTTTTATAGTTTGCATAGAAAAAGATAAATGACAACCCTTGTATCGTCATCAACACACCTGTTAATGTGAAAATATTTATCACGGCTAAGTAAAAAACACTGTTAGGATCCAAATCAATAAACGTAAATAGTAAGGCTACGAAGTAAACCCAAATTATTACAACTGGGAACCGTAATGAACGGAAAGGCGGAAAACGAAATTGTCTATTTTCCAGCCGATTAATTAATTTATAACTAACCCATTGAGTCAGAAACGCGAATACAATAGCTATAAGAGCGAGTACAACTGGAAACAAATCTTGCATGAGTTCAATCTGATCCTTGAGAAGTTCCTGAGCCTGCGTTTGATCTGTTATTCCGTATTGCCCCATAATCTCTTGACTCATTTCCATCGAGTCATTAACCATGATATCAATTTCTTCTAACCAATTGATTTGTAGCACAAGCTGTATAAAAAGAACTACAAATAATAACCCTGCAATAAAGCCAATTGCTCCTCTTCCCCATGTTTCATATGGGGATAATCCTTGATGGATTGCAGTACCAATCAAAATTCCTGCGATTCCTACTAAGACAGTTAAAGGTAATGTCACGGAAGTTTCGAAAAACAATGTAAAAAGAATCGCAGCTGCCAACATTAATAAAGAAGGCTTCCAGCTATATTTAAACGTATATAGAACAAATGGTATCGGCAGTAAAAATATAGCAATAACGATAAAGGCAGGAATAAACCTTGCCATTAATAGAAGTAAGATGAAGATCCCTGTAAATAGAGCCCCATCTGTCATTTGTTTCGACTGATTCATTTTTTGCACCTCAACAATTGATAACATAACTTAAAATACATATTTTTTAGCTTATTGGTAAGTTTGTCATTCTAATATGATAACATGATTTTGACCGTAATTGGCCCTGGAAATGATAAAAAATATTTCCACGTCATTTTTGAAAAGTTTCTTACTATATCATGCACTTACTATTCTTTTTATAGGATTCCCATTATAATAAAAGGATGAATCAATTTTATCAATTATATCTTCTAAAAGTCGAATATCTTAACTTTATTTTTTTAGTGGCTTTTGGTAAAAAGGATGAATATCATGGTCTTTTGGAAAACATTTTTGCATAGCCTTCAGCTTCCTTCTAAAAATGCAATGTTTAAATTAAATCGAACAGGGATGGATATTGCTGTCCTGTATATGTTTATGCTCTTGCTTCTGGTTTCAGTGCCTTCCCTGATCGACCGGCTAACAACAACCGGCCAACCAGGTTCGGATTTAAATTTACTGTTCTTACTGATTTACTTTTTTATTTTTTATTATTTACCGATGACAGTCATCGTTTTTCTATTGCTTTCCTTCGTTGCCTATATTGGCACATGGATAGCTAAATTCATGCAGCGAAAATTAAAGTTCCCATTACTCTTCAAAATGTGTGCTTATATTTCCACTGTACCATTTATTCTATATACCATCGTTGCAATCCTCTTTCCAATTGATGATACTTTTTTATGGTTTGCTCTATTGTATACGTTTATTTTCTTGGTTAAGATGATTACTGTTTACCCGAAACGCAGAGTACGCTAAGAATCAACTCGTTATTACAAAAATAAAAAACCTCTAAATCCAGTATGAGCTGGATTTAGAGGTTTTTTACGCGGTCAATCCGTTACAAAAGGTAATAATGCCATAGTACGAGCACGTTTGATTGCTTTTGTAAGTTTACGCTGATATTTAGCAGATGTTCCTGTTACACGACGAGGAAGAATTTTTCCACGTTCTGAAACGAAACGTTTTAGCAAATCAATATCTTTATAATCAATATGTGTAATTCCATTTGATGTGAAATAACACACTTTACGACGCTTTGCACGTCCGCGACGAACTGCCATTTATAACTCCTCCTTTAAATGAAATTTTAGAATGGTAAATCATCATCTGATATATCGATAGGCTCTCCGTTGTTCTTAAACGGGTCCTCTTCATGTTGAGTCTGGAATTGGTTCTGGTTATGATTTGGCTGAAATCCTGATGGATCTTGTCCTCTTGTTTGAGAGGAACCTTTTGATTCCAGGAATTGTACACTATCTGCAACGATCTCCGTTACAAATACAGTCTTTCCATCTTGTCCTTCGAAAGTACGTGTTTGAACACGACCGTCGACACCTACCATACTACCTTTTTTCATGTAGTTAGCAAGATTTTCTGCGGGCCTGCGCCAAACAACACAATTAATAAAATCAGCATCACGATTCCCTTGCTGGTTTGTAAAAGGCCGATTAACTGCAACTGTAAAGTTAGCTACAGCAACGCCATTTGATATGGATAGGTAAGCCTTTGAAGTTATCTCCAGCTTTTCCCCCCATTAGTACCGCACGTGCGACTTTCATCGCATACGGCACGCCATCGTTTCCAATCCGTCATGTTTTACCATGACAGAATCAAATTGGATCCGTAATTTGACGAGATAGTGTTATACTATACGACTTAGCTAAATGCCACTTTTGAGTTTAGCTTTATATTTCTCGACTCTCTCAGCTATTTTGCTGTCACTAGGTAGGTCATTAGCATGAATTAGCTCATGACACCCTTTGTGCAGGCTAGCTAGATTGCTTACTTTGTTAACTTTGTCGAGGGGTAGTTTTGGGTTAACGTGATGACAATGCAGGTCTGACGGTAAAATATCGTCGACACATATTTTACATTTCCCTCTGTCTCTGTTAAATGCATACTCTCTGTTCATGTAGAACTCGAAGTTATATTTACGGATATTCTCTCGGTTAGAACTATTTAGATTATGTTTCGCCAATCTAAAAATATCTTCATTTTTGTCATACAATGGTGGTCTGTTAAGTCTTCCCTTCATTTTCGCCTTCTTATAGTAGAGTTCTCTTCCCTTTTCGGTAAAAGGTGTCATCTTTTGATTAAAATTTTTTGGGTCTTCAGAAGATGTGTGTAAGAATTTTGTAATTCCTATCCATTGCCCCTCTACTTCAACAGCATGAGTTTCAGCAGTATATTTTGCATGTCTCGATTGTCTGTTGGAAAGCTGGGAAAACTTTTTCAGGTTCGCCTTATCTTTTCCATTATTTTGGTTTCGATAAAGCTTTTTCCAAGTGTAATGACAAGTCGTAAAGATTTTATTATCAAATGAATCGAATATTTTTGTCCAGACGGCTATTTTATAATATTCAGCCATACCTATAATTTTGGAGTTCACTTTTTCAATGATTACTGCTTTCTGATAATCGCATTGTGTTCTCCTAATCTGTCTAATATCCTTGAGAATTTCCGCCATTTAGGCCTAATATTATTTGAATCAGGCAATATTTTGGCATATAACTCATGTTTCTTTTGGTTTCCAGTCCTTCCTATTGACCTACGAGGTCTTGCAAGTCCTATTTCGAAACCAAGAAACTTCATTCTACTTTCCTGTAAGTCAGTGATTAGTGTCTTTTCTTCCGATAACTCTAAGTTCAGCTTTGCACTAAAATATTTCTTTAAATATTTTAGATACCTTGTAGCCTCTTCTTTGGTTTTCGTGAATATGACCCAATCATCTGCGCATACCTTACAAGAAAAACAGGTTGTCTGCCTACCCTCCGAAATTTCCTACGGGCATTTTTGACATTAGCAAATTCCTCTGAGAAATATGGATTCTCATATCTGCTTGAAACCATCCAGTCAAAGTCATTTAGATAGACGTTTGCTAAGATAGGGCTAATGATTCCACCTTGTGGAGTACCTTTACCTATGTCATAGAATTTGAAATCTTCTTCTATGATGCCAGATTTAAGCATTTTCTTGATAATCGCTAAAACTCTTTTATCGATAATGCCTATTTTATGCAACTTACGCATTAGTACTGCATGGTTTATATTATCAAAATAGCCTTTAATATCTCCTTCAATGACGTATCTGTATCTTCCAATATTAATAAGGTGTGCTATCCTAGCAATAGCATCATGGGTTGACCTATACGGTCTGAATCCATAGCTATGTTCGTATAGCTTAGCCTCAATGATTGGTTCAATAACAGTTTTTACGCATTGTTGGATAATTCTATCAAGCATAGTAGGAATGCCCAGCGGTCTGGTTTTTCCCGTATTTCCTTTCGGTATATGCTTTCTTCTCGCTGGCTTCGGATTGTAATTTCCACAAGCCGTTAACACCGTGCGAATAAGTTTCTCTCTTGGCATTTGTAGAAAATGGTTTATGGTTTTTCTATCGATACCCGCCGTCATACTGCCTTTATTTGACTTGATGTCATGAATAGCAGTTATGATGGTATGTTCATTGATGATAACTTCATAAAGACCATTTAGGGATTTCCCCTCTCTGGAATGTTGGTATAATCTGTCCAGAGTCTGCTTCAAGTCCTTTTCAGACTCGATTTGGTAATTAACCTCCACTTTGTTCTCACATTCTTCTTAGTAAGAAAGATATAAAGCTTACAAGAGTGGATTAGCAATTATTATAAGTACACGCCTGTACCTATAACGTTAACCAAATGACGTTTTGTATAATCTCTTGTTTTAATAACCATCTCTTAGAAACGACTAGTTCCCTTCGCTCCACAGGCATTACCCTGCTTCCACACTACTATGGAACTCCTGACTTCCTATCAAATCTCTACAGACTGACATCCTCCTCTTGATAGGCTCTCCCACGTTCCCTAACAACTATCCCTTCATTTACTTATCCTTAGACTCTCACCCTATCCCGGTAATTCATGATACAACTCTGAATCTTAGTTAGTATTGTATCTCCCATCCTGTTTCAAGGTATGGGGCAGTAAGTTGAACACACAACAACAAACCACGAATTACATTTTACCCGTTTTCACGGATAATACTACGTTACGAGACTGCATGAGTTCCCACTACTGTTGGTAGTCATAGAAAAGTTTTTAAGGAATCCCGCACCACATTCACCATATTTTCAACAATGAAAACTTAGGTTACTCGGGTTACGACCTCACCTAGCTTCATACCATTCCAATTGTCAGATTGAAATAGCATGTAGGGGTATTAGACTGCACACATATAACATTACGAACGCTATTGAGCTATTAGCTCAAATCCTTAAGGAGGTGTTCCCTGTTATATTAGATTCTGTGTGACCTCTGACTTTCACAGAGGAGTTCATTGTTAGAGTTTTTTACTAACATTAATTAATTGCTAGCACGCTGCTTTTCCCGTCATATCAACGGTTATGCAGAACGTGGCGCACGTGTATAACGTAGATCAGGATCCTTCGTCAACCTGCCGACAAGTACGACTCGATTTAACATCAGAACCACTCCTTAATTATTGATCATCTTCTCGAATTGCCATATGACGGAGTATATCATCAGAAAACTTCGCTAGGCGGTCAAATTCATTAACTGCTTCTGTATTGCCTTTGAAGTTAATAAGTATATAGTATCCATCACGGTAGTCATTGATTTCATAAGCAAAACGTTTCTTGCCTTTTTCATCAACTTTTTCAATTTCCGCGCCATTATCAGTTAAAACTTTGTTAAAACGCTCAATCAAAGCTGTTTGAGCTTCCTCTTCGATATCTGGGCGGATGATGTACATGATTTCATATTTTCTCATCCGTTACACCTCCTTTTGGTCTTAGCGGCTCCTTTGAAAAAAATAAACAACACGAATGTGCCTATTTTCATCAGAGCAAGGAGTAATCTTGAAATTTAATTACTCACAAGAATTAAGTATACTAAATTTTTTTCTAAAAAACAACTATTCGAGAATCCTTTTCTTCGTTATATCATTCGAATTTTAAAAAACTTATACATTAAAGCGGAAGTGAATAACATCGCCGTCTTCGACAATATAATCTTTTCCTTCCAGACGGACTTTTCCTTTTTCACGTGCTTGAGCCATTGATCCATTCTGAGCAAGGTCCTCATAGGATACCGTCTCTGCACGAATAAAACCACGTTCAAAATCAGAATGAATAATACCTGCCGCTTGTGGTGCTTTAATTCCTTTACGGAAAGTCCATGCACGCACTTCTTGTTCACCAGCTGTAAAATACGTTGCCAGTCCTAACAACTCATATGTTGCTTTAATTAGCTGATCTAAACCAGATTCAGGGATTCCTAACTCTTCAAGGTACATTTCCTTTTCTTCTTGATCCAACTCTGCAATTTCTGCTTCAATTTTTGCACAAACAACAATCACTTCTGCGTTTTCTTCAGCTGCATATGCTTTCACTTTTTGCACATTCTCATTAGCGTCTGGGTCTGTTATTTCATCTTCACTAACATTTGCAACGTACAATACAGATTTGCTTGTTAATAAATGAAGCTGTTTCACATATTTCATTTGCTCGTCCGTAAATTCCAGCGAACGTGCAGGTTTTTCTGCTTCCAAACCTTCTTTTAACTTTTTCATTACATTAAACTCTGCTACTGCTTCTTTATCCTTTTGACGTGCAAGTTTTTCTACACGCTCATACCTTTTGTTAACCGTTTCTAAGTCTGCTAAGATTAATTCCAAATTAATAATTTCAATGTCATCAATTGGATTAATTTTTCCAGAAACATGCGTAATATTGTCATCCTGAAAACAGCGGACAACATGACAAATTGCATCTACTTGGCGAATATGCGATAGGAATTGGTTCCCTAACCCTTCACCCTTGCTTGCTCCTTCTACAATACCTGCTATATCTGTAAATTCAAATGCTGTGGGTATGGTCTTTTTTGGTTTTACTAATTCTGTTAATTTATTCAAACGATCATCAGGTACTTCTACAATACCTACGTTTGGATCAATTGTACAAAATGGATAGTTTGCCGATTCTGCTCCTGCTTGGGTAATCGCATTAAATAAGGTTGATTTCCCAACATTAGGAAGACCGACTATTCCTGCTGTTAACGCCATTCAACTTCCACTCCTTAAGGATTTCATTCACGTGAACTAAGATAGTCATCCCAATTATAGATTTATTATAATTAATTGACAAGCATTCAAAAGTTAAAAATAAGCATAGATCTATGCTTATTTTTAAACCTTTATCTATGAAAGTAATCT
>NZ_JFBD01000004.1 GCF_000709085.1 Virgibacillus alimentarius
CTCCGGTTGATTTGTTCTCTCTCCGGTCGATTCTTCCAGCCCTCTGGTTGATACGCACTCCCACCGGTTGATTCTTCCACGCTCTGGTTGATTTGTTCTCTCTCCGGTTGATTCTTCCACGCTCTGGTTGATACGCACTCTCTCCGGCTGATTCTTCCAGCGCTCCGGTTGATAAGCACTCTCTCCGGTTGATTCTTCCAGCCCTCTGGTTGATACGCACTCTCTCCGGTTGATTCTTCCAGCGCTCCGGTTGATAAGCACTCTCTCCGGTTGATTCTTCCGCATCTCCGGTCGATTTCCTCTCGATCCAGTCAGTCGATTCTTCCGCGCTCCGGTCGATATGCTTATCCCTATATAAGTCAATTGTTTCACATCACCCAATCAAGACGGCTGAACATTATTTTTTTACATCAATCACCTTAAAACGCTCACAAACTAGCAGCATATCTTCTGAAAATTCACGTCCGATTTTCCTTAACTCATTCCTGAAAAATTTTTCATGCACGTCCCACCAATATGAATAGGTCCTATCTCCTTCTCCTTCTGCAATAGCAAACTCCTCTGTCACCTCGTTCATAGGTGCTAATGTAACTTCAGTCGTTTTAATGATTGCTACGGGTTTGTCATCACTATTTAAGATAACGCTGTAATCCTCTGTTGTTGGTAGTGGCTCATTTTCCATTCCATAAAAAATATAACCTGAACATGTTGCTGTTTTGGTGCCGTCGATCACCAATTGAGCTAACTCGTCTGGATCAGCTCCGAATTGCCATGCACTAACAGATCGTGGTTTATCTTGTCCTTTCCAATAGGTATCCCAGTAGGCTTGCGCTTCTTGATTCATTTCTTTCATCCTCCATATATTGATATTCATCTAACAAAAGTCATTTAATCGGAATGTTCCTAATCCCGTCTGTTTTCGTTTTTACTTAAAACGCTATAAATCCTGGGATAAACGAATCATATCCACAGCTTGTATGCCATTTTCAAAGATTTTTTCCTTGGAATGTCTAATAAAAAAATTCTTATCGATCCCCGTTATCCGAAACCCGCATTTTTGATAGAGTGCCAGTTGCCCAGTACTGGAATTTCCTGTACCGATTTCAATGGTTTTAAACCCTAGCGACTTTGCTTGCTTCTTGGCATGATTCACTAACCGCTTTCCGGTTCCTTTGCCTTGTTCGTCCTTACTAACCGCTACGTTTACGATTTCGATTGTTTCAGGTCTTGTTGGGAGTAAAACGTACACACCTATGATACGGTTATGTAAACGAGCAACAAAGCATTGCCCTCTTTGGAGGTACGCTTCTATCATTTTCTGCATGGGGTCTGCTGCTAAAAGTAATTCCATTGGTGGCTGTTCATCTGCGTCTAATTTTCTGATTTCCAATCGTATCTTCCTCCCTTTTCAGTACTAATTTCTCCTAAATTCATTGTCTACGCCTTTTTTGTTTATCCTATTTCTACCTAACCCGGAGTCGAGCTCTTCCAGTAGCAATTGTTTACTCCGCCGTTTCAATCCACCTTGCTTATCTTTTCCGGCGCATCTCTCCTGATAAGCTTCTCCTTGCACTCCTATCAGACGCTATCATTGCCATCTGCTTGCAAATTTTGAGATATACGCCCTTCTAACTCCTCCAGCAGCCGTTCTTTATCCCGGCGTTTAATTTGTCCCCATGTAATATTATACAAAGGTAAATGCATCACTGTATTTATATGATAGAGTTTTCTCATTTTGTCAGACATAAGATCACGGTATTTTTCCTCATCATATAGAATAACCCCTATGAATTTATTATTATTCTTTTTATAGATGCTGAACGCTTCAATATCCACCCATTTAATATAAATCGGATTGTTAGACGAGGCATTAATAATCAAATCTTCCTCCGTTAAAGTGAGATAAGGTCCGGGATTTCCTAGTCTCTTTAACCCCATAACAATACAGAATGCAAAAAACAAGGCCAACACTGCACCTAAAGCGCCCATTCCAAGATCTCCTTCGTTAAAAGCAAAAATACCAACTAAAACGCCAAATAAAATAAACACTACACCTAATATCAATAGGAAAATTAATCTTATCTTCGATTCATAAAAATGCATTTCCTGTGATTTCTCCATAATATCCTCCATTCTTGTTGTGCAGGATGATGGTTTCAACCCTTTACTCTGTTCAAAGGGAACTCCCACCCAAAATAGGAAGTATTTCTTTTATTCTACCACAGCACAGATTGTCCTCTAAACAGGATTCAAAGTCTAGGTCGTTTGCTGTGTCAATTACCTAAAAACAGATAGACCAATTGCTGCAACAATCACACTTACGATTACGGACGAAGTTACATAAATGATAGCTGCCTTTAGTTGATTGGACTGGATGAGATGGATCGTTTCATATCCAAATGTGGAGAAGGTTGTATAGGCACCGCAAAAACCAACTCCCCAAAAAAACCAGACCCAATCATCGACTTGGTTTGTCAGATAAAGACGAGCCAAGCCTCCAAGCAAAAATGAACCTGTCACGTTCACCATCCATGTACCGATTGGAATTTGATCTTGATACTTATTCAACATCGTACCTAATAAAAATCTGGCAGCTGCACCTAAAGATCCGCCCAATCCTACGAACCATATCATAAGCTATCGCCTTCTTTACGATTTGCTAATGCTACTTTTCGGCCAAAATAAGCCAGTAGCAACCCTACTATTATGGTTATTAAAACATAGAGGATTCCAAGCAAAATAAAATCGCTTTGGAATAAATGAATCGTCTCCATTGAAAACGTTGAAAAGGTTGTAAATGAGCCGATAAATCCGGTTCCAATCATGACGGTGAGTTCTGGTCTTATGATCCTTCTTCTGCCCACAAATGTTAAAAACCAACCCATGGCAAAGCATCCGAGGAGGTTCGCTAATAAAGTACCTAAAGGAAATACGGTGTCTGTTTGTATCCATTCCCCTAAAACATACCTGCTGATAGCACCAAAAAATCCACCAATCATCACAAATAACAAATTTATTTTCATCACCTTCCTCTGCTCTTATTATAAATAAAACTCCCGCCAAAGACATAGGTATCCCTTTATCTTTGACAGGAGTCATTAGCCATGATTGGCAGTTATATGGTAAACCCCATCACCTATTTGATTGTACAGACTAACGTTCACCCAAACGAATCGGGCATAAGTGCAGCGATCACTTCCCCTTTTACACAACAAACATTATCTGCAAACACTTCCGTTTGGATTCGCCACTTTTTTGGATGGATTTCTTCGGGTTCCCCAATTGCTTTTAACGTGGCACCGTCAGGAGTTGGTTTCATAAAATCAACATGTAAGGAAGCTGTTACAAAGCGTGGAGGTTCAACTCCATCCTCTGGTTCATGTCCATTTTTCCGGTGCAGGGCAAGGGAAGCTGAGCCTGTACCATGACAATCGATCAGGGATGCAAGCAGTCCTCCATAGATAAAGCCAGGGATGGCCATATGCGCCTTTCGCGGATTGTACAAGGTAACCGTTTGATTCCCATCCCACCCGGTTCGCAAATGCAACCCTGAATCATTCAAGCGCCCACATCCGTAGCACCAAGCATAATCATCACCATACACATCTTGAATCGCGTGTTTAATCTCGTCCATCTCTATCCACCTTTCTCGTAAGCTTTTTATCTATTATACTATATTAGTAAGCGCTCTAAAATCATTCTTTTTGCGTAAAATTCCTCACATCACTTTTGTCCAATTCCCGTCCTTGCCCGAATCCTTTTTCCTGCGGGAGGAAATCCATGACAGTACAATGGCCAGGATCAGCACAAAACCTAAATATCCTGTAATTGGGTACACAGAGCCAACCAGTTCGACGAATCCGATAAAACTTACACCAAAAGCAAGCAGACCAATCACCAGAACGCTATCTTTAAATCTCGGTGTCTCCGGCTGGATAAACCGTGCAGTAAAGGCATATAGCATACCAACTGCAGTATTAAATATCATTCCGAGCAATGCAAGGGCCATGAAGAATCCAACCATTGGTGACAGCTCATTAGCAAAAAATAGGGTTGGCATGTCCACCCCTTGGATTTTATCTGCATGCATAAACATTCCCAAATTGATTAATAAAAGTAGAAGTCCAAGCCCTAATCCACCAAGAAAACCGCCGCGTCTTGCCACTTTTTCACTTTTTACCGTTCCACCAATCACTGCCAGCATCGAGAAACCTGCGACAATATTATAAGAAACATACAACATACCGCCTACAAGCCAGTTTGGTGCACCAGATGATTGACTCGAAGCGATTGCGTCCAGTTCTTCCATGTTTGCATTACTTGTAAAAATCGAATATCCGGTAATTATTAATATCATAATAAGCAGCAAAGGCGTCATCATACTAATAATAGAAATGACTTTTTTCACATTTAAACTTAGGGTTACAATAACAAGGACGGTAAGTATAAAACTCCCGATGATTGGAGAAATACCAAATTGCTGTTTGAAAATAGAACCGCTTCCGGCGATCATGACAACAGATACACCAAAAAGGAAAAAAGTAACTAAAATATCAACACCTGTCCCTACATATTTCCCGCACATTTGCCGAAGGACATCTTTATGGGAAGTTGTTTTTAAGCGAGACCCGAGCTGAATAATTTGCATCCCTAAGAAAGCAAACAAAACGGTTGCTACTGCAGTCCCAATCAAACTATACAAACCAAAACTGGTAAAAAATTGGAACACTTCCTGACCGGATGCAAAACCTGCTCCGACAATCAGTCCCATATATGCGCCTGCAATTTGAAAATACTGTTTCATTGATCTCTCCCTTTATTAATCATAATCTTTTGACAATTTACCCCAAAAGAAGAACTCGCTCCTAGCGAGCCCAAAGGCAAAGAGGGGTGTCCTTCTTTTGTATGAACCGGATTTAGCCACTTGAACCCCCCACACCTGAGTGCTGACGTTTTTTGAGAAGGGTGTCTTCTGCTAGCTAAAGATACATGGCATTTCCTCTTTCCTTAAAAATGGAACACCTTCTCTTCCACGGTAAATGCATCTAACACTTGCCTATCAATGGCATAGCCGATCCCTGGTTTGCTTGGGACATGAATTTTCCCACTTTCCACTTTTACTTCAGGCGTAATGATATCTTTCTCCCAGTACCGGGATGAACCTGCCGTATCTCCTGGCAATGTAAACCCGGATAATGTCGTTAATGCAATATTATGGGCACGTCCTACCCCAGCTTCCAGCATACCTCCGCACCAAACGGCTATATCGTGTTTTAGGCAGTAATCATGAATCCGTTTTGCTTCCGTCAGTCCGCCAACACGTCCAATTTTAATATTAATGATCTTACAGCTGCCAAGTTGAATGGCCTTTCGCGTATCCTCTAGAGAATGAATACTTTCATCTAGGCAGATTGGCGTTTTCATGGCGGCTTGCAGTTTGGCGTGGTCCACAATGTCATCATGTGCCAAAGGTTGCTCAATCATCATTAGATCAAGATCATCCAACTGCTGTAAATGCGGGATATCCTTCAAAGTATATGCAGAATTCGCATCCGCCATGATTGGTGTGTCTGGAAACTGCTCTCGAACTGCACGTAATACGTCCACATCCCAGCCTGGTTTAATTTTTATTTTAATCCGCTTGTACCCTTCCTGTACGTAATGATCAACGGTATTTAATAAATCTTGTACCGTTGGCTGAATCCCGATACTAATCCCGACATCAATCTCTGTTTTCTTTCCACCAAGTGCCTCAGCTAGTGATATATTTTTCTGCTTGGCATACAAATCCCAAATCGCACCTTCCAATGCTGATTTGGCCATGTTATGCCGCTTAATTGGTGTAAAAAGCGCCGACACATCATCTGGATGCGTCAGTTTATTTTCCTTCAGGATGGGGATTAAAAAATCTTCCATCACATGTGCGTTCGTCTCAACGGTTTCCTCACTATACCAAGGGCTGATAAAAGCTACCGACTCCCCAAATCCATGATTACCTTCTTCATCTTCTGCTTCTGTAATAAAAAATGCCCTGTCCTGCATCGTCCCAAAACTTGTTGTAAATGGATTTTTTAAACGCATATTTAGTTTCCGTATTTTTATTTGTTTGATTGGAATGGTCAATGTTGAATCCTCCTCTTCTTATTTGGCAAAGACGTAATAATGAACTGACCGTTCTCCCCGGATCAGATCTTTTGCCTGAAATCCGTGTTCAAACAGCGTCAGGAAAACTTTTCTTGTTTCCATACGCCATTTTTTTGCCAACTGAAAATCAGTTTGTTTTATTGCTTGAAACGTGGCTGGAATCGCCATGAAAAAAACATCAGATTTCCGAAAATCACTTGTATGAAAAGCTTCCGTGATAGCTGGAGATCCTGCCTCGTCCTGACCGAGCAATAATTGCTCCGGATCAAAGGTAAAGGACAGGTCCTCTTTGGTATGATGGAGATCCCATCGAATGTGAATGCGATCTGTTGGCAGTCCTTGGTTTAAATCATCATGCATGGAACCATAATAATTTGGCTTGTAGATCACACCTCTTGCCCCGAGCTTGTGTAAATTTAGATAAGCATTACGGCTTTCCAGCGGATCAAATGTCCATGTCAGCATAGGATAGCCTTTTTCCCTGGCAATTTTAGCCTGCTTTTGTTTCATCTTTACACCAATTCCGGATGTTTGATACGCAGGTAAAATACCAAGCATGTGAGAGCATACATAAGGAATTTTTCCATCAAAACCAGCAAAACTATATAAAAAACCAATCATTTTTTCATCCCGAAATGCCCCAAGAAGAATGCCGCCATTATTTAAAGCGGTAAATGTTTGATGCAGTGGTGTAGGAGCCATTTGCCAAACCTCCGCCTCCACCTCTTGCATGTGTTTTAATTCTTCGAGTGTTGTCAGTGATCGAATCTCTATCTTTTCCATCATTTATTCCTTCTTTCCACTGTAAACTTGAGCTGTTTGACGAAGTGCGTTTGCGAGAATATCCACTGCTTTTGGAATAACCGCGTGATCAAATGTCATGTGCGGGTGATGCAATCCCGGCTTCAGGTCACAGCCAACGGCAAGCATGGTGGCTTTGAGATCCGGGCGTTTGATCGTATAAAAATGAAAATCATCTCCGCCAGTTGTCGTAATAACAGGCTTAAGATTATCCCCCCCAACACAAGAGGTAATCGCTTCCCGCATCATTCGAGTCGCATCTTGATCAAGCACCGCCGCAGCAACATTTGCCCCGACTTCTAAATCAATGGCCACCTGATGGTACGCTGCAAGCATGGACGCGATTTGCTCTATTTTTGTTGTCAGCATCTCGATAACCTCATTCGTTTGCGCCCGTACATCAATGGAGAAGGTAGCATTTCCCGGAATAATATTGGTACTTTTTCCCCCGGCCTGAAAGGTAGTCATCTTAGCCGAATGAGGGATTCTCGGATTCACTTGAATATGATTCAAATGTTGAAAAAATTCCATTCCAATTTGAATCGCATTGGCGTTTAGATGTGGACGGGCCCCGTGCGCATCTTCCCCTTGGACCGTTGCTTGAATAAACTTCGCCGCGCCATGCTGAATCGCTGGAGCAAATGCACCATTTTCCAGTTCCTCAACCGGGCGCAGATGCATGCCGTACAGAAAATCCACATCATCAATGACACCTTTATCCGCAAATGTAAGCGCACCTGTTCCTTTTTCCTCAGCAGGCTGAAAAATAAAGCGAAATGTTCCCTGTTCCGGAAGACCTTTTTCTACGAGATGCATAAACACGCCAATCGCAATCGTCATATGTGCATCATGACCGCATGAATGATTCGCCTGAAATGTTCCATCTACCTCCTGCCACAATGCATCCATATCCGCTCGTAAGGCGATGACAGGTTTTCCACTTCCAACATCTACAACAAGCCCTGTTGTATCTTCAAATGTTTTTATATTGCAATCATATTTTTCCAGTAATGATTGGATATACTGCGTCGTCTGGAATTCTTTCCAACTGATCTCCGGATGCTCATGTAGATGCTGGAAAATATCCTCCAGATCAGGCGTTAATGTTTCAATTATTTTTTTCATATCTATCCATCCTCCATTATTTAAGCAAAAAAATCTTGACCTTGAATTGAATCAAACAGCGTTGCCCGTTTTTGAAATTGATCGGCATTTCGCAGTGAAATTGCAGACACAATACTGTTTGCCAGTGACATTGCAGCCGGTGCTACATCCAGCGTTGATTTTTCGTGAAATGGAATCGGAAGCGTAAGGCTGGCATGCCCTGTAATGGGCGAAACCGGCGAATCGGTGAATGCAATCACGAAAGCCCCCTGCTGCTTAGCGAGTTTTGCAAGACGTATCGTATCTATCGCATAACGGTGAAATGAAAAAGCAACCACAACACTTTGGTCCGATAACGCACTCATTCGAAGTAAAATATCATCCACATTGGGTTGATAAAGACGGGTGTTTCCCATAATTAAATCAAGCGAAAAAGCAAACCAGCTCGCTAAAGCGTGGGAGGTGCGGATGCCTGCCACTAGCACTTTATCTGCAGCAGCTATTTTCGTAACAGCTGTTTCCAGATGCGCTTCTGAAATCTGCCTCATCGTCTGTTGAATGGCTTCCAAATCATTGGCCATTAATCCTTTGATTGGCTGGTTCTGACTGCCATCGATCGCTTTATCCTCCACATATTCTGTTAAACTGCTTTTTTGGAAAAGATGCTTCTGCACCTCTTCCTGAAGCGCGCGATAACCCGGATAACCAAGTGTTTGACAGAAACGAATCACTGTCGTCTCACTGACTCCCATCGTTTTACCAGCCTCTGTAGCCGAATTTGCAGCAATGATCTCTGGCTCATGATAGATATATGATGAAATTTTCTGAAATTTTTTCGTGAAAATAGATTGGTGTTCCGCTATTTTTTGATAAATACCTTCCATTCAAATCCCCCATTACACAGTGCGGTAAAAAGATTCATACCAAATAAAGTAAATGCTTTATTTGATACTTAATAAAAAGTATTCACTTTATAATTTTCACTATTCTAGCATATTCTGCAAATTTTGACAACATTCCATTCCAATTATTTGAAAAATAGATCGGCTGAGAAGATACGGTGTACATAAGGATGCAAAGCCTGGTGGCTGATGGTGGTTTTTGTGGAAAAGGCGTAGTGGGGATGACTGAAGTGTTGCTGTTGGAACAATTTGGAACTAAGCAATAAGAGGTTTCCCATCGTACATATTACACATAGGAATGTCCGCTTTTGATACATTGAGATGTTTTTATGCGATTACTCTTTGAATTAGAAGAATGAAAGATTTAAGATGTGACAAATCGATGATTGAATGATGTGCATTAATAATAAAGGAAAATTAATAATCTTGCCATTTATCCAAGATGGAAATGATGGAAATGTCAAAATCTGATAGAAAAGAAGCATAAAAAAGATCATTGATAAAAGAAGGGCCACAACGAAGATAGCGGCCCTTCTTTTATTATATTTAGCATTCGATAAATGATAAAGAAAAATTATCTACTATCGGGCTCACTCTACTCTATCTATTTACCAACAGCAGAACCAAGGCTATACCGCTTTCCACGATGATGGTCGGGCAGATGGTCCCCATTTCCAAATAAATTATCTCTTAATGTATTTCCTTCATATTTTTCCGGGACTAATCCTCGCTCTCGTAGAATAGGAACGACTAAATCCACAAAATCAATGAAGGTCCCTGGGGAGACAACATAGGCAATGTTAAAGCCGTCAACATCAGCTTCTTCCAGCCATTCTTCCATCGTGTTTGCGATTTGCTCAGGCGTGCCGACAGCAAATGCGCCCATGCCGCCTATTCCAACGGATTGGATAATTTCTCTTACCGTCCACTCTTTTTCCGGATCAATTTTCGTGAAATTTTCGACCGCTGACTGAAGGGCATCATTCTTCACGTAACGCAGTTTTTCATCTGGATCATACTTGGAAAAATCAATACCAGTCCAGCCTCCCAGTAGCGCACATGCACCTTCATAGCTAATATATTGTTTGTAGTCTTCATATTTTGCCCAAGCTTCTTTTTCCGTCCTGCCCACTATTGGCACAAACATCGAAAGCACCTTGATTTCCTCAGGATCCCTTCCTATTTGTTCTGCATCATGTCGTAATTTTTTCACCGTGTTTTTTGCTATTTGTTTTGTTGGGGACCCGATAAATACCAATTCGCCATTTTCTGCTGCAAAAGCACGGCCTCTTGTAGAGGCACCTGCTTGGAAAAGGACGGGTGTCCGTTGCGGGGACGGTTCGCACAAGTGGGCACCTGGCACTTTGAAGTATTTTCCTTCGTGCTGAATATCGTGGACTTTTGTTGGATCCGTGTAGATGCCGTTTTCTTTATCATGCTTAACGGCATCATCCTCCCAGCTGCCTTCCCACAATTTATAGCAAACTTTCAAATACTCATCAGCGATATCGTAGCGTTCATCATGCTTCACTTGATCGTCTAGGCCGATATTCACCGCTGCACTTTTTAAATAGGATGTGACCACGTTCCAGCCAACGCGACCGTCTGTAATATGATCCAGCGTCGACATTCTGCGGGCAAATGTATATGGATGTTCATGCGTGACGGATGCTGTTACACCAAAGCCCAGATGCTCGGTAACTGTTGACATGAGCGGGACGACGAGCAATGGATCATTTACTGGGGATTGCGCACCTTGGCGGACAGCGGCATTTCTTGAACCCTGGTAAACATCATACGTTCCAAGGACATCCGCTAAAAATACAGCGTCAAAACGTCCTTTTTCTAAAATGTTCGCGAGTTCGATCCAATAAGCACTATCTTTGTAACGATGGGATTGGTCTTCTGGGTGTTTCCATAATCCTGGTGCGTAGAGTGCTATGTGTAGACAAACCATAGCAAATTTTCTTGAGCAGTGGAATTCACCTTTAGTAAAGATTTACAAATGAGTTTTAGATAAAGTGATTCATTAGAATTTCCAAATACCTCTTATCATTTGAGTTTTCAACTCTTTCTTTTAGTGCCTCAATCACATGATGTTTCATATGTTTATTTCCAGCGATTTCACTAAGTAATTTATCATTATAATTTTTTAGCCACGATGGTATAAACTTTTTGTAATCAAAATTCTCTGGGTCTACAAAAAAGTCATACTGATCATCCATTCCAATAAACTCTTCCATTTTTGAATTATTTATTTCCTCAAGAAAATACCAGATACCAAAGGTACTCATATAGTCGTTAGAAGAAAAAGTTTGTATTCCCTTTTCCTTCTCAACAATATAATCTACCTTTCGTTTCTCCAGATATTCAATAATTAATTCTTCATGCTCCGGAGTGAAATCATCAATTAATCCTATTCTAATTCCATTCATTAAATCCTTTATATTTTCAACTTTTTTAAAACTAAATAGATGACTTTTTGCATTAGTGGAAAGTAGGGGTAATAATTCAAACAAAAAGTCAATTTGTTTTTGCTTATCTTGTGTTAAACATAAAGCGATTTCTGATAGTCTTTTTGAAATGAAACTCTTCTCAAAGTGCTTAATTAAAGCACCATAGTCCCTGGAATATAAACCATTTGATGATTCCTCTGAAAAATTTTGATCATTATGTTTTTCTGCCTGTAACACTAAAAAATCATCAATAATAGAAATTATTGACTTGGGTAATCCATTACATATAGTTAATCTCTCTAACCATACATAGCGTTTTCCTATATCCAAATCTCTCTCAAGAAAATAAAACAACAATGCTTTCACTATTTTCCTAAGTCCCTCTTCAGATAGTTTTACATATTTAGCAAAATAGAGTGCTGCTTTTGCTTCCGTAATAAACTGAGTATAAAAAACGACGTTCATTCCATTAGCAGAAAATTGCTTAGTAATTTCTTCTGCTATACCAACTAAGTATTCCTCTATTTTTTCCTGTTCACCAAACCTAATTTTATCAATTGAGCAACTTCTCTCAAGATGCTTTATGTCATCAATTTTAAAGTTTCTTGATATATTAACAAAATCGTAATAATCAATAAAAAAACCTGTTTTTCTTCCCCCAAAAGAGAATCCAAATTCATCAATATCCCTCGTTCGCTCATATTCAGCCTTTTCAATTAGTAGGCTCATTGAGTTTCGCATATATTGATGAAATTCATGAAAAGAAACAGACCATAAGCAATTTTCATATAAAAAACGTAAATTATCATAAAGCCGAAGAAGAACAACAACATCAGATGACATTCCAAAAGAATAAGACCCTTTACTCATTTCAGAACGCACTTTATTCGTCAACTCAAAAAGTTTTACAGTATCATCATATAAAAACTGATTATCACTTAAAAACTCAAGTATCTTATATTTCTTTTGAAACTCAAATGGCATACCACTAAATAAATCATCAATACTAAAATTTGTCATTTCCCTTTCGACCCTAGCTAGAAATTCATCAGTAAATGGTTTATAATGCCTCCCAAATGTTAATAAACCAAGACCATTGAACTGTGTTACAGCTTGTGTTATTGATTGATAAATCCTATATCTATTTATTTGTGATAGATAATGTACACACCAATTTGATTCATCTATAGAATTTAAGATGATATTTGAATAAAGGTTATAGGATTCTTCCCACCTACCTAAACACGCAAGAAAAAATGCTTTTTTATAATCATCCTCAATATTTACCGATTGCTCTTCAATAAATTTCTTCATTTCATCATATTTACCGTGATACGCCAAACTATTAATCTCTATTGAAGTATTCAGAGTACCTGCATCTTTCGCCATACAGATAACTCCATTCTTCTCAAAGAAATTAGAAAGAGCATTAAACCTTTCACATTGTTTTTTGGAAAGTTTACTTCTCTCATCGCAGTTCTCTCTTAATTCAAAAAAACGCTCCATGTAACCAAAGCCCTTATTCTTATGCCGAACAACAGTACCATTGACTTCAAAGTGATAATCGTATTCAAAGACATGTTTGAGATCAATTTTACGAATATACTGAAGGGCAAATAATGGGCTTATTTTTCCGTATATATAATCAATTACTTCGTCGTCTTTAGTGATAAATTTATTTTCTTTTGATTCAATAAGAAGATCCATTACTGCTGAATAACGTTCTAAATAATCATATTCATTACTATCTATCAAACTAGCTGCATCAATTATTCGTAATCCTTTATTCTCGTAATAGATTGAAGTCTCATTTTCAATGGGCGAAGGATCTGTTCTAATAAAAAATGGTTTATGAAAACTGTCCTTTTGTAACTTTCTTACCCAATTTAACAACATATTAATATTATAATCTCCTAAACCATAACCTATGAAAACAATGGTATGCGTTGCAATTATTGTCTTCATGAGGTTACTGATAAGAGGATAATTCTGATCATAATTCAGATAGTCATCTTCCTTTAAAACTACATTTTCCCCTTTATAACCCCGTCTAAAATCCCCATGAACCTTTAGTAAATATCTTGATGAAGTGGCATTAGCAACGTCTTCTTCAGCACTGATTACACTAAAATATTTCCCTCTCTTCCAACAAGCAGTATCAATCAAATTATCATAATTAGTTGTAATTACATGTGCAGGGTTCATAGCTAATATCTTGTCATGTGTTGGGTTCGTAGGCTTATCTACCTGAAAAAAACCTTTTAGTATACCATCAAATTCCATTTCACCTTTGACATTATAAAATATTTGAGGAATTCGAAGATATTCATCAGAAGAATAATTTCCTTTCTTTGGACCCCCATAGAGCTCTTCATGATACTTATCTACCAACCTCCACCATTGAGGATAATCTGAAAGTGTTGAAACTCCCGCACCAACAAAAAAGACGAGTTTTCCATTCCTTGAGGATTCTGTGATTTCTTTTATACATTCAACTACATTATTGTCCAACATGAGAAACACCTCTTTTTATTTTTCTGAATACCTTTTTACTTTCCAAATCCACCTTCACCATCAACAATTCCAGTTATCGTGCTACCTTTTGTAGTTGAGATGTTTAAATTAGTTACCTCTGCAAAGCCATCCTCTATTACTGCCAATAAGTCAATAACAATCTTTTGATTTAGATAGTTAGTAATAGGTAATACAAATTCTCTCTCAGTTTCTTTCATTGCATTCCTCCTCATATGGAATAAAAGAATCTCTTTCTTTCTATAATACTATATCTTCATTAAAAGAAAGGGGTTGTGCCTATGGATAAAGACACATTCTTTACAACGAAACCATCTATCCGAATCAAAGAGGTAAACCAACTATTACAAAAGTATGACTTGAAGCAAGTAGCCGAAATCGTCGGTATACCGTACAGCACTTTCACGAAAGAAATGAGGGTTGGTGATTATTTTTATCACCAGTCGGACAAACAATATTACCCATTCGTGCGATCAGAGGAAGAGCGAAAAAAGGTCAATGAAAAGGGAGAATTATCAGAGATTACCTTTATCCAAAAGAACCTAAACACCCTAAAAAATATCGTTCAGCTATACGAGAAAAACAAGTTGTTGTTACTTGATGAACGAATTTATGGTAATGATGCAGGGTTCGTCAATAAAAGCATCAAAATGAACACTGATATTTATGAGGAATTCAGCAAATTTTGTGATGATCAATACCCTCATCTAAAAATGCAAGATTTGATAGCTCAGGCCTTAATCAACTTCATGAATTCTTACAAGCATTAAAGACGAAAGAACCGAAAATGGTTCTTTCGTCTTTTTGTATATAAAACTCATTGAAGTTTATCACCTCAATCGCAACTAAAAGCCTCCCTTTTGTCAATTCATTATCATTCCCCTTTACTTCATTTCCAAAAGGAAAGAACAAACAAACTAAAGGCTTCGTTCATTTATTTGCTGAACAACTTTATTCTTAAAATCTCCAAATGATTCACTCTTTGACCGTTGTTCTCCATATTCTCTTACATTTATTGTTTCTTCTTTTACTTCATTGTCCCCTACAACTGCCATGTACGGGATTTTTTGCATCTGTGCTTCCCTTATTTTATATCCAAGTTTTTCATTACGATCATCAATTTTCACTCTTACACCTAACTTTTCCAGTTCCTTTTGAATACTTAGACAGTAATCCCAGTGAACTTTTGAGACGGGTATTATTTGTGCCTGTACTGGTGCTAACCATAACGGAAAGGCTCCAGCAAAATGTTCGATGAGAATCCCAAAGAAACGATCAATAGAACCAAAAATAGCACGATGAATGACAACAGGACGAACCTTTTCATTTTTTTCATTTACATAAGTAAGGTCAAATTTTTCAGGCATTTGAAAATCAAGCTGAATTGTTCCACATTGGTGGCTTCGTTTTAAAGCATCTTTGATGTGAAAATCAATCTTTGGACCATAAAATGCTCCGTCCCCTTCGTTTAATTGATAGTCAACATTAAGAGTATCAAGTACATTTCTTAATGCTGTTTCAGAGATTTCCCAAAGAGCATCATCACCCAATGAATCTTCCGGACGAGTCGAAAGTTCAACCGAATAATCAAAACCGAATGTACGATAAACCTGATCAATTAAATTAAACACCTGCTTAATTTCACTTTCAATTTGATTCTCTCGGACGAATATGTGAGCATCATCTTGACAAAATGTACGAACCCTAAGCAACCCATTTAATGCACCGCTATATTCATGACGATGAACTTGACCAAACTCTGCCAATCTTATGGGAAGATCTCTATAAGAGTATAGGTTATTTTTAAATATAAGCATGTGCCCCGGACAATTCATCGGTTTCAAAGCAAATTTTGTGTTATCCACTTCTGAAAAATACATATTTTCATGGTAATGGTCCCAATGGCCTGACTTCTCCCATAGTTCTTGATTCATCATGAAAGGTGTACGAACTTCATCATAATATGCACTGCTTTGTACTTCTCTGGAGAACCTTTCCAATTCGTTCCTTACTATTTGTCCTTTTGGCAAATAAAAGGGCATTCCTGGAGCTTCCTCCGAGAACATAAATAATTCTAATTGTTTTCCCAACTTTCGATGATCTCGCTTTTCTGCTTCTTCCAAGAAGCTCAAATGTTGTTCCAAATCTTTTTTATTTTTAAAAGCAACTCCATAGACTCGTTGTAGAACATCATTATCACTATCTCCCCGCCAATAAGCACCCGAGACTCGTGTCAATTTGAATGCTTTTATGAAACCTGTAGAAGGTAAATGTGGGCCACGGCAAAGGTCAATGAATTCTCCTTGTTTATATAAAGTAATTTTTTCACCTTTAGGAAGGCCTTTTAATATTTCTATCTTATATGGTTCATCGTTTTCTTCAAATAATCTTTCGGCTTCATCATAAGATACTTCTAATCGTTGAATCTCGAAATTTCCATTTATGACTTTTTCCATCTCTTTTTCGATAGCATGTAGGTCATCTGAATTCAGACTTTGCTCCAATTTCATATCATAGTAAAATCCATCTTCAATAACAGGCCCTATACCTAGTTTCACGTTTCCATATAATCTTTTGACCGCTTGTGCTAATACATGTGCTGACGTATGACGTAGTACATGTATTCCATCTTCCGAATCCTGCGTTAGAATAGACAGACTTGCGTTCCGGTTTAACTCATAGCTCAAATCTACAATTTGATTATCTACCTTTCCCGCTTCTGCATTTTTCCTTAAACTTAGGCTAATAACTTCTGCCACCTTCGCTACAGTAGTACCTACAGGAAATTCCTTTACCTGCCCATCTGGAAATTGAATTCTTACGATATTTTCCTCCATAGTCAAAACACTCCTTTATCATTTTGTTTAATAAAAAAACACACTCATCCCTAGAAGAGGGACGAATGTGTTATCCGTGGTTCCACCCAAATTCCCATAAGGCAAAAAGTTGCTATATGGCTCTGGTGCTGTAACGTAGCATAAACGGCATTGAATACTTGATTCCTCAATGCAGCTCAAAGGTGGTAAGTTACTCTCCTGCGTTAGGAAGATCTCAGCACAACTTCCCTCTCTGTACACCGTTAAAAGTAACTCATGTCCTTTTCATAGCAATTATTGTTATTATTTTGAAATAAAATAAAAAAACACACCCATCCCTAATAGAGGGACGAATGTGTTATCCGTGGTTCCACCCAAATTCCCATAAAGCAAGAAAATAGCTTTAAGGCTCTGGTGCTGTAACGTAGCATTGACGGTATTAGATACTTTGGTTCCCCAATACAGCTCAAAGGTGGTAAGACAACTTTCCTGCGTTGGGAAGATTTCAACATGACTTCCCTCTCTGTAAACCGTTAAAAGTTGCTCATATCCTTGTCGTAGCTATTTTAATAGTCAAATGAATTTTGATTTCCTCATATATTACATTATCCCCGTTCATTTTGCAACACCTTTTTAGTTAGGAGCCTCACTCTTTAAATTCAAACAGATTACGAATTCAAAACTTTTGCAACCAATTATTCAGAGGATAAATGGATTTTTCAGTTGATTTGGGAAGTCTTTGCGGTTTTTTGGTATGAGGATTGGATTGACCCCAATATTTTCAAGGTCACGAAGGTATTGTCGATAAGTGGGTTTTGACATACCCTTTTTTAGAGGCGTATCAATATTTCCCTTGGAAATGGAAATGAGGAATGCTCGGAGTTTTTTCTTTTTCAATTTTGAAAAGGAACTATTTTCTATGATCTTTTCCGCCTCGGAAATTTTGTAATAATTACCTTTGTGGACAATTGGTAAAACATGTTTTGTCAAATATTGTTCAGATAAAGCATTCGAAAAGTAAGCACTTAGTTTCTTCGGTCTGCCCGTCCCTTTATCATCTCTTGTCATTCCATTCAAATGTTCATTCTTCAATCTCAACTCATATCTGACTCGATTGCGGTCATAAGGCTCTATTTTTTCCCCTTTTGCTTTCCGTTCATCCTCTTTACTATAGATGAAAAGTTCAACACTCTTGCATTTATGGTATTGTGATGTCTCATATTTGATCGGATTTCCATTTTCGTCCTTTCCCCATTTGACCATTTCTTTAAAGCCATACTTTTTGGTGTACTTTTCAAACAAGTGAAACAACAACTTTCTATCTTTAGGATTTGGTACCACTGCATCAAATCTATAGTCGATTCGTGTAAGTCGGTGAGAATTAAAGTATGAGGCATGGCCAAAGTGTTTAATCAAAAAAATGCGGATATTCGCTTCTACTGCAGCATAGTCGTTGTCTGTAATGTCACTCTTTCTAAGTATTTTGATAGCATCGACTTTCAAATGAAGATACCAAATTCCTTTCCCTTGGGAGCTTAACCACCTGATTCCATAAGCGTTAAATCTATCTTTTACTTTTTGATTCAACGCTATTACAGCAGCACCAAAGTGTTCATATCTGTCTACTTTAACTCCATACATGTAAAACAAGTGCCGTGCATCCTCATAATTTATTGGCAATTACATTTCAAACGAATGTAACATCATTCATCAACTCCTGTATTTTTATTTTGGGACTATGAAAAGTTCACACTATCAATGGGTTTCCAACATAAAATTTTCCCAAGCCGAACCAATTTAAAAGACCCTCATCACATCGCTAGAACGCAATGTGGAATTTAGTTTTTATATTCTTCATGGATTTGCCAAAGAAAGGACAATGACTAGAAGCGGTATAGATCGCTCTTTGAGGTAGGTTTTAGGGGAACTATCTTACGTTGATAGTTTCATTGTAGGATTTGCTGAAGGTTGTAATAAAGGAATTGTGGTTCAATATTGTTCTAGTAGCTTTACAGTGTATTTATAACGGTAATTCAAAAAAATTCACCCTAGAACCTAATAACTTTGATTTTTAATTAGGAGCTTGGGTATGATTAACTTACAATCCAAAGTAAAACACCCTCGAATTTATTTTCTTAGGTATTTACCCATCTCTCCCATACAATTGGATTGCATCAAAAATAAAAATAAAAACAGCAGGAGGAAAACAGAATGACCCTCGAAAAAATCTTCAATAATACAACCTCAATCACCCTCGAAGACATTTTCCAATCCATATTGAACGAAAAAGTTGACGCACTTATCAAGGAATTCTATGATAATAATAAGGTGAATTCCGCTGACTCTTCTAAAGAGGAGGAAGTGGCATGAAATGTGCAATATACATTCGTGTTTCAACAAATAAAGAAGAACAAAAGCAATCTCTTGAAAACCAAAAAAAATTATTTATGAATCTACTGACCGAAAAGGGATGGGATTTGTACGATATCTATTTAGATGTCCAATCCGGAACTAAAATGACAAAACGCCCTGAATTGAAACGAATGATTGAGGAAGCAAAGATGGGGAAGTTTGACATTATTCTAGCAAAAGAATTGTCACGATTAGCAAGAAATGGACAACTCTCCTATGAAATTAAAAATCTTGCTGAAAATTGTGGCATTCACATCCTTACATTGGATGGAGCCATTGACACACTATCCGGAAACACGCAGATGTTTGGGTTGTACGCATGGATGTATGAACAAGAATCGCAAAGAACAAGTGACCGTGTGAAGGCCGCTTTGAGAATTAGGGCAAAAGGCAAATTTAAAGGTTCTGTGCCACCATACGGGTACTACGTACAAGATGGAGTTTTAAAAATCAAAAATGATTTTACACCCGATGTGGTGCGTCGAATATTCAACTCCTATCTTTCAGGAAATGGATTTGATAGGATAGCTAGGGAGCTTTTGGAGGAAGGTATTAGTACCCCATCAGAAATTGCAGGAAAAAGAAACTCAAGCTCTATATGGCATGGATCTACAGTTCGAAACATTCTGGAGAATCCACACTATATCGGTAATCTGGTTCAACAAAGAGAGACCTCAATTAGTGTTACAACTGAAAAACGAAAAAGTAATGATCCATCAAATTATATCATCAGCGAAAACACACATGATGCAATTATCTCTAAAGATGATTTTCAGGTAGTCCAGCAATTAATCACAGAAAGAAAACGTAAACGGCCATATGCTAAAAAACATCTTTTCACAAATATCTCCCTTTGTGCTGATTGCGGTAAGAGTATGCACTTTAAAGCAAATCGCAAAGGATATATTTGCGGAACATATAATAAACATGGCCATACACAATGTTCAAGCCATCTTGTACGGGAAAATGTTTTGATTAAGGCAATTTCAGAAGATATAAAACAAATGTTTTCGGAGCTTTCCACAAAATCCATTCAAAAAAATATTGAGAAAAAGATAACAACTTGCGTTCAGCGTGATCAGAAGCGACTTGCTAAAATTCTCAAGGAGATTGAGAACATCAAGAAAGACAAAACTGCTGCACTTCGCATGAAAATACGGGGTGAAATACATGACGATGAATATAGATTGCTTATTGAAGATAATGGAAATCAGATTGCAAAACTAAATGAGGAAAAGGTTAAATTAGAAATGGGATTACTTCAGCAAAAGCAAAAGATTGATTTTACCAAACTAATCCAACAAATTGAACAATTTGTTCAAAACCCTATCCTTGATGAAGAAATGCTCCACAAACTAATAGAAAAAATTGAAATAAAAGAAGATGGGAGTCCGAGAATCCATTACCGATTCTCGGACCCTTATATATCTTCTATTTTTTTACGAGCAACACACAGCATTCCACATGATTGGTGACCGGAACAATTCATTTCAAACGCATTTAACAAAATTCTTTTTTTCACCACGATGGCATACCTCCTCATCAATCTTTTTATAGATAGGAAGCATTCAGAGCGGCTTCCTGCTTTTTTAATATACTGATTAAATACTGCACCTGCTTCTTGGCTCGATTTAAAACATCTTCATCCACAATCGGATTTTCCAGTTTGCGATCGATTTGACGGTCAAGCAAATAAACCCCTTTTAATGTCTGTCCTTTCAATGTAGCGAGCACCGGTTTCAATGTATATTCCAGTGCCAGCATGTGGGATGGACTACCGCCCGTCATGATAGGAAGCACCGGTTTATGCTGCAAGATATCTTGCGGAAGCAGATCCAGTAATGCTTTTAAAACGCCAGAGTATGCTGCTTTGTAAACGGGAGAACCAACGATAACCCCACTTGCTTTTTCTAACGTTCTACTTACTTCTGCAACAGCGGGACTGTCATACCTTCCTAGAAATAGATCTTCCTTTGGAATATCTCGAATGGAAATATGTTTGATACGATACCCTTCCGCTTCCACCAATGATCCTATATATTGCAGTACATGGTGTGATCGTGAATGTTCAGATGGACTTCCGGATAACAGAATGACTTCGCTCATACGATCATCCCTCCTGTTCTGTGATTAAATTTTTAATTCGATATTACACATTGATTTAGTTGGAATTAAGTTTACAACATCTTAAACGATTTTCATCGATACGGTTTTTTGCCAATAACAAACCCCCTTTTCCCGGAAGAAAAGAGGGTTACGATTTACAGTCCGTGTCCGCTCTTATCTTCCAAGCATAATACTTGGTGGAATTAGCACCTTTCTGATCGGAATCAGAGGTTGCTGAAGTGTCATCGGGCCATATCCCTCAACTTCTCTTGATAAGAATTATTGAATTGTGATTTATCATATCACCGTCGTCTGATTAAGTCAACAGCTTTTGCATATGCATATTCCTAGAAAATACTCAACAAAATTTCGAGCGGAGTCTGTCTCCAAAAATGCTAACACTTCTTTTTCGTCCTGCGAAAGCTTTCTTTGGATTCGATCACTCTTTCATATCTTTAATCATGCTGTGTACTTTTTGAATTTCTGCGTCATCCACCTGCATATAGTAGACTCCGCCAATGTTCGTTCCGGTTCCTTCCATCTGATAGTTCTCCGTCTTCTTTCTTGTATTTTTATAATCGGAAAACAGCTTTTTCATATCATCAAAGTCCATATTTGTAGCCATATTATTTCCAAGGATATCAATCATGCCGTCAAACTTCGTCACAGATCCGATGCTGGCACCTTTATCAATAATTCCCTGAATGACCTTGCGCTGACGCGTTGTTCTTCCAAAGTCGCCATTTGGATCTTGCTTACGCATGCGGACAAAATGCATCGCTTTATCCCCGTCCAACTCTGTCGTTCCTTTGGTAAAATGATACTTTTTATCTTGCCATTCGATATCATTTTCTACTGTAATACCGCCAAGTTGATCGACGAGCTCTTCCATTCCTTCCATATTCATGCTTACATAATAATCCATGTCAACATCAAGGAAATTTTCTACCGTATTAACGGCCATATCAGCACCGCCAAATGCATAGGCATGGTTAATTTTATCCTGTGTTCCTCTACCAGCTATTTCTACTCTTGTGTCCCTGGGAATGCTGACAATCTGCATACTGTCCGTCTTAGGATTTAGCGTTAGGACCATTAAGGCATCGGAACGGCCTTTATCAGCTCCTCTGGCATCAACACCCATTAACAGGATATTTAGAGATTTGCTTGCCTTAATTTTCTTTTTCGTTTCATTTAAATCAATCGAATCTACCGGATCATGCATTTTATTATTTACGGTATTCTTCGCGTTATTATAGAGAGAAAAAGCATAGCCACCTATCCCTAACACAAGTAAAAGTAGGATTGCCAGTGGAATTAACCAGATTTTTTTCGACTTTCTTCTTTTTGACCTTCCCATATTATTCAATTCCCCTTCTGTACATAAAAAAATTTGCCTTTCTTCAGCAAAATGTTTATTTTTTATAATCACTTGTCTTGCTCGTGAATCTGCTATTCTCTTATTATACACAATCTAGCTAATATTAGAAACGAAATTATGAGCATTTTAGCATATTTTCTACAAATATCCTTCGACAAAATTCGGGAAGTGACAGGCACCTTTTTGTCTATTTTATGGCTACTTTATGACTATATTCGCACACTGGGCGATAGCGTTGCCAAAATTCACACAGGTTAATTATGAATTGTTAAAATATTGGTGTAAGGAAAATTCAATTTAGGGAGGAAAAAGAAATGAAAAGATCGAACATGTTGAAAATTTCCCTACTATTCGTTGTACTTACACTTATATTTGTTGCATGTTCTAAAGACAAAAATGAAAACGCCCAAACTGAAACCCAGGGCAACCAACAAGAAACAGGAAAGGAGGAACTCGCCTATGATCCACCATCACTTGAGGATTTGGATGAAGATGATCCAATGACCGAGATGATCCAGTACGGCGAAAAAGTTTTTAATGAAACAAACACCGTGCTGGCAGAGGAGGTTGGAAATGAGCTGTCCTGTCAAAGCTGTCATGCTGATGGCGGGAAGGACAAAGTATCCTCGATGGTAGGGGTTACGACACAATTCCCGCAGTACCGTCCGCGGGAAGATGCTGTCTTTACCATTCAGGACAGGATTAATGGATGTATGCTTCGCAGTATGAACGGGGAAAAAATAGACCATGAAAGTAAAGAAATGCGTGCTATTGTTGCTTATTTGAGTTACATCTCTGAGGGAATAGAGACTGGAGAAGATATTCCTTGGCGCATGCAAAATACAATGGAAGAAATTCCGGAGCCAAATGTAGCAAATGGAGAAGCATTATATGAAGAAAAGAACTGTATGACATGCCATGCTACAGATGGTTCAGGGATAGATCCAAATACTGGTCCTGCCCTTTGGGGAGAAAATTCTTTCAATGATGGTGCTGGCATGGGGCGTATGTCAAAAATGGCAGGATTTATCCAAAATAATATGCCTCCTGGCGGTGAAGATCCTTTAACAGATCAAGAAGCTGCTGACCTTGCTGCATTTATTTTATCGAAGGAAAGACCCGAATGGGAAGGACATGATGATGATTGGCCGAAAGGGGATAAACCAACGGATATCATTACAAAAGAACGCAAAGATAAAATCAAAGAAGGCACATTCGATTGGACCGAAATTGAAGCGATTGTACCTTCAGAAGAGTAGTTTTTAGAAAGACAGATCCCTCTTGATGATTCGACAAATTCAGGCGGGATCTGACCTCTTTAGACAAGGACCCCTATCCGTGATATAGTTATTTTGGGAGTGTTTACGGATATGAAGAGGATTACAATAAGGAATTTGGTGAAAAGGTTTTCTTTGAAGGTTCTTGCTGGTAAGGAGCAATTGGACCGAAACATTACCCAGCCAAAGGCACATCGGCCGGGATTGGAGTTTGTTGGATATTTTGATTTTTTCCCGATGGACCGTGTACAAGTGCTGGGCAGAAAAGAAATCACCTACTTACATAAATTAACGAAAGCAGAACGAAAACACCGGATTGGAAACATTGTAAAGTATCGCCCTCCATGTTTTATTGTTACTCATGGGCAAGGGGGATTAGAGTATTTGACAAAGTTTTGCACCGAGGAAGGCATCCCATTATTATGGACAAAGGAATCAACTGCCGAATTTATTCCAAAGGTAGATGCGCATATGATTAAAACCCTTTCAGAAGAGACAGCGGTGCACGGTGTTTGTATCAATGTTTCAGGGATCGGCATCCTTTTGCGCGGGGATTCGGGCGTTGGCAAAAGTGAAACCGCGCATACACTGATTCGCCGTGGGCACCGACTGGTAGCAGATGATATGATTGTGCTAAAAAAACTCAGTCCACAGACCCTACTTGGCACACATAACGAAACAAATAGGGAATTTCTTGCTCTGCGCAGTATCGGGCTTTTAAATGTAGTGCGTATTTACGGACGCAAAGCTTTCCAGGATGAGACAAGAATTACATTAGATATCAAACTCACGAAATGGAAAGCGGATGATTTAAATAACGAACTGGAACTCGAGCAAAAGTATTCAGAATATATGGGGGTACCTATTCCATTTATTGAAATTCAGCTGCAACCGGGAAGAGATGTAGCTGGACTCATTGAAGCCGCTGCGAACAACTGGTATCTCCAGCAGCAGGGTTATAGTGCGATGGGAGAGTTTATGGAACGGGTTGAAGCGGAAGCAAGTGAGAATGCGGGTGAGGATTTTCATTAGAAATATCTTTGGTAAGAAAAATGATCAGGGGCAATGTGCGCGCCCGTGATCATTTTTATGTTATGTACGGAGTTTTTTCTTACAAAAATGTATGCTATCAACGATTGCCATCCATGATTCAACGGACATAAAAACACATTATTCTCTAAATATGCTAAACTATTCTTTAGTTCTATTCATGGAGATGTTAAAAAATGGGTTTGTTTTTAAGTGTTATCTTACCAATCATGGCTGTTTTTGCATCGGGATTTATCCTGCAGCGGATCCGGGTGCTGGATGTAAAGTCGGTTTCTGCTGTATCTCTGTACATTCTATCACCTGCGCTAGTATTTACAACACTATATGAATCTACGTTTGATCGTGGATTTATCGTTATCCTCGTTTATATGTTTGTTTTATTTTATATCATGGTTTTCCTAAATAAAATACTCGCAAAAATTTTCAAGTGGGAACCCCAGATCGAAAGCGCGTCGATTCTTGCAACTGGATTCATGAATTCGGGAAATTACGGATTGCCTGTTGTGCTGTTTAGTGTAGGGGAAGCAGCAGTCCCATATTCCGTTTTTATCATTGTCGTTCAGGCTTTGCAAAATAATTTTTTCGGCATTTATTATGCATCCAGAAGCACCAGCGGAATGAGGCGGGCACTTGAAAACGTAATGAAAATGCCAACAACTTACGCTGCAATGATCGCATTTATTTTTCATTATTTTTCCGTGGAAATCCCTGAAGCCGTCCACTCCACGATGTCTATGGTTGGGGACGCGGCAATCCCGGTCATGATGATCGTACTTGGCATGCAACTTGGTTCGATAACTGGACTGAAGCTTAACTGGCAAGTTGTTTCATCAGCGGTAACGTTAAAAATGATTGTCGCACCTATCGTGGCTGCGCTATTTGTATTCATGGTGGATATGGATCCGATTATTGCTTCCGTTCTCATTATTATTTCCGCGATGCCGACTGCTGCGACAACAACGATGTATGCGATCGAATTCGATACCGAGCCAGAACTTGTATCGAGTATTACCTTGATCTCGACACTAGTGAGTATTGTAACACTAAGTATTTTATTAAATATCGTTGTGTAGGAATTCGAATTGCTTGGATTAGAAATTTTGCTAACGCATGCATCCTCCCCGTCATGTAAGGAGGGCGGAGGGAACTATGCTGAGGCAAAAAATGCTCCTCATCGAACATTTGGATGAGGAGCATTTTTACATCTATCATTCGACAATATATGACAAAAATCGGGAAGTGACAGGCACCTAAACAGTTTGTTTGCTGAATGCTTGTTCAAATTGTTCTTGTGCTTTTTCGATGTTTACGTCATGTCCCATTTCTTGCAGTGTGATTCCAATGAGACGCACTGCCTCTTTGAGCATTTCTTTTGTCGTGTTGCCCATGTGTCCAATCCGGAAAGCTTTTCCTGATAAATGTGCAAGAGCGCCTGCGACGACAACTCCTTTTTCTGCTAGTTTAGCTCGGAACTGAGTGTCTTCCACTCCCTTTGGATATAGGATACAGGTTAATGTAGTTGCAGCTACGTTTTCATCCGCTAATGCTTTCATTCCGTATTCCGCTAATCCCGCTTTTACACCTTTTGAAAACCTTAAATGGCGCTCATGCCTTTTTTCCATGCCTTCTTCCAGCACCAATTTCATCCCTTCGTTATAGGCGTACACTAAATTGACAGGTGGTGTAGCAAAGTAATTTTGCGGTTGATGCATAATCGGCAGCCAATTATAAATATCTGTATAATAAGCCGGAACATGCTTCATTTGCCTGCGGACGTCCAGTGCACTCTGATTAAAGGCGACTACTGCAATGCCTGGTGGTACGCCAATTGCTTTTTGTGACCCTGTTAAAATAACGTCAATCTTTTCATTGTTTGGGCCATATCCTTTGCTCATATCCTCTTCCATCGCAGCGGTAGCACAAACACCATCCAAAATCACCAGTGCTTCGTGCTTTTTAATAACCGGAACGAGCTCATCTAAATCGGCAGCAACACCTGTTGATGTATCTGCGTGCGTGATTGTCACTGCTTTATACGTATCTTCTTTTAATTTCGCTTCTACTTCTGCTGCGGTAACGGACTCGCCCCACGCAGCCTGTACCACGTCAATATCAATACCAAATGCCTCACCTAACTTCATAAAGCGATCCCCGAAATAGCCATTGCTGACGACTAGAAGCTTTTCCCCCGCGGCTACTGTATTCAGAATCGCCATTTCCATTGCTAATGTACCGGATCCTCCGATCACAAAAACCTCTCCATCCGTCTGAAGCACTTGTTTGGTTTGCTCAATTGCATTTTTATAAATCTCCGCAAACCGTGGATCCGTGTGGCTCCATGTTTCCTGACCAAGCGCATCATAGATCGAATCAATGACGGGCGTTGGTCCAGGAATCAACAACATTTCCTTATTTCTCATGACAATACCCCTCCGTTAATTTTATATTTCGACAAAAAACGACATTATTCGGGAAGTGACAGGCACCTTCAATATAAGATAAGTTCTTTTCCTTTTTTCTCCTTTAGGTCGGTTACATGGTAATTTCCTTCGACCCAGTCTTCTGTTTGGTCGTGATACCACTTGCTTTTGAAATGACCGGACTGGCCTGGTCCAACGATGTGATATCCTTTTGCCATGTCTTTAACGTCAATGACAAATCGCCAGGATGCACCATGATCAACAATTCCTGTTTCGGTGTCATAACTTGCCGCCATTGGAGTGACACTGCTTCCTCCAACAGGAATTGGGTCTTCAGGATTAAAGAAGAAGGCTAAAATCGAACTGGCTTCTGATAAAGGATGAGAAAACGTCACTTGGTGATAATCTCCCCATTCCCACTTGGCAAGTGTATCCCCGTGTTCTTCGATTAATTGCTTTAGGCTGTTTTCTAATGCGGTATGCAATACTTTTTCAAGACCGCCATTTTCCCTTATCCAAACCGCATCATCCCCTTTTCTCAATAACTGGTCTGTCGTCTGTCCACTTCCAGTAAATAATTCCATCATCCCGTCAGGAATTTCCTCGTCATATAAAACGGTTTCAATTTCATTCATCCATGTGTGAAAAATAAGCGGTGCTTCCTCTGTTGCATCGTCTTTGAAATCCCATTGTTTGAGTGCATCCATTGCTTTTTTCTCGTTATCCGTTAAATCAGCATCTTTCAGCGTTTTTTCAAACAATGGCACGAATTCTCTTGCCTGCAAATTCATTTGATCCATTTGTAAATGCATCATATCTTCGGAGGTAAAATTGTCCCCATTATCCAGCACTTCGGCAATGCGCTCATATCGATATGGCTGCGCCCAGACATTGCTGATGTGATAAGGATATTCATCTCCGACTACTTTATTATTCGCTGTCGCAATAAAACCTTTTTCCGGATTTTTTACAAGCGGTAATGCATCAAAAGGAATGTATCCGTCCCACTCCTGTTCTTTTTCCCATCCAGGCAGTGGAAGCAATGCATCATCTCCGTTTTCATAGATTGGAATATTTCCATTTGCTTTATATGCAATCGTTCCATCCTTGGAAGCAAAAACAAAATTTTGCGCCGGTGCCAGAAAATGTTCTAAACCTTTTTCAAATTCATCCCAGTTTTTCGCTTTATTTATTTCTAAAATCGCTTGAAGTTCCGTTGTCGGATCCAGTGCAGTCCACCTTAAAGACATGACAATATCTTTTCCGCTCTCCTCAGCGAATTCAGAGATCACCGGTCCATGGCGCGTTTCGGTAACTTGGTAATCGATTGTTTCCCCGTCTTTTACTTGAATCGGTTCATCGATGACATCTGCTTTTTCCCATTCATCTTCAAATAAAAATTCATTCGGATTCGCTTCATTTCTTTTTTCTATATATAATTGCTGTACATCAGGCCCTGTATTTGTCACGCCCCATGCAATCTGCTCGTTATGGCCCAAAATAATTCCGGGGACGCCGGCAAAAATCACGCCTTCCACATTGACATTATCTGCCTCTAGGTGCATTTGATACCAGACGGAAGGTGTGGCTAGTCCTAAGTGGGGATCGTCTGCAAGCAAAGGCTTCCCGCTTTTTGTTTTGTCTCCTGCTACCACCCAGTTATTGCTTCCGTTAAAAGCATGTGGAATAATCGCCGTTGCAAAACTTTTCTCCACATCAACCCTATCGCTAGCTGCCTCCAGCTCTCCTTCATCGATAATAGCGGGCTTATGTTCCGGATAACTTGGAAATAGTTCATATGCCTTTTCTTTACCCAATTGGTTGAGCGCATAGTAATTGAACGCCTGTCTTTCCCAGTGCCCCCCAAGGTCAAACGCCATATACTTTCCAATGGTCAGCGAATCCAGTGGTGTCCACGTCTCTGGCTCCATTCCCATTAATGTGAATTCCACAGGGAGACGATTCTTTTCTTTGGCGTCATCCATGTAAGCATTGACCCCGTCCGCAAACCACGTGAGCACCTGTTTTGCTTCATCCGAATATAAATCATACGATTCTTCAGCAGCCCGTCTTAGTCCTAGCGTCCGAAAATACTTGTCTGTGTCGACTGCCTTCTCACCGACGACTTCACTTAGCGTACCAGATGCCTGTCTCCTTGAGAGCTCCATTTGAACCATCCGTTCTTGCGCCTGAATATATCCCTGCGCCATATACAAATCATGTTCATTCTCCGCCTGAATATGCGGCACACCATTTTCATCTGTCAGAACAACAACCTCTTCTTTCAGGCCTGGCACTTCAAGTGTTCCTTCTAATTGCGCCATCGATTTATTTATGTACGCATTAATCACAAAAAATGCAATCAGACCAAGCGCAACCAGCACACCAAGCGTAATGAGACTAATCTTAAGGGCACTCTTCTTTTTCCTTGGCTCAAGTAGCGTCTGTTTTGATGGCTTTTCCATCTATTTCCCCCCCTTTCTAACCATATATTACCTTATTTTATGGAAAATACCAAATTATCTGAAATATAAAAGAGGAGACATTGGTTGCTTACATTTATTATTTTATTTGGCACTTATGTAGTCACTTATATTTTTAACAACCTAATTATAACTTAAATCATCTAAAAAGAATGTGTCATTTTATAGCTAGGGAGTTTACTTACTAGATGTAAATAAACAGTAATATAATTTTTATTTCTATGAAAAATCTGAAAAAGACTTGAAATGTTATGTTTACTTAACATATAATATAAATATCCCGGGAGAGATAATACAATTTCTATTGAAATGGAGGAAACTAAAAATGTTCGAAAAAATTGAAACTGCATGGAAAAATCCTGAGATGAGAATGGAAGGTGTTCTTGAAAGTCCAGTAGGAGAAGTATCAGAGGAAGAGCTGGCAGCAGCAGTAGGTGGTTCAGATGTTAATCCACAGACAACTTGGCCATGTGTAATCATATTAACGACAACAATTTGTGATTAATAAACACATCATTAGAGAATGGATGAGTGCTTCTCATCCATTCTTTATATCACATTCTTTATATCAAGAGATAGAGGAGTTGGAAGATGGAAACTATTAAAAAAAATCCATGGGATAAATTTAATCTTGCAGCATATCTAGAAGAGATAACAATAAGCCATGTTGAAGGAAGAGATAAGGACGAAGCATTACAGAAATGGATGAAGAAAACTGGTTTTAGTAAGTTAACCTTAAAAGATAGACTAAAACAAGCAAATATGACTATAGAAGAATTTATCAATATCTTAAATGCAAAAGAAAGAAATGACATTCCAACGGCAGATTTGGAATGGATAAAGTTGTTTGAAAAGATTTTCTCAAATGATGTAAATATTTCCACTTCAGGCAAAACTATCTTCGAATGTCTAGTTGAACCTTTTATTCATTTTAGTTCAAAGCAAATTGATATCTATTTTCAAAACAATACTATATCTAGTAGTAGAGTATGTATAGATGCGGTCAAGCAATCAATTATTTCTAACATCAAGAATCAATTGAGCCCAAAAACTGTAAAACCGTTAATTTTAGAAATTAATATTTCCAGGCTGAAAGGAGAGCTTACGGGAGAAAACGACGAAGATCAGTTCGCCTATTTTATCCAAAGTAAATTAAGCACTTATGAAGGGGTGCTGAAATTTCTTAGCGAATACCCTGTATTGGCCAGACTACTGACAGAAACTACCCAATCAAGTTTGAATCACCAACTGAAATTAGTTAATCGATTTAATAATGATTTTGATGAAATACATAAAATAGTAACCCCCTTCACGTCACCTCTCATAAATATTGAAACAGGAGCTGGAGATACTCATAATAATGGGCAAATGGTTAGTATGTTAACTTTCGAAAACGGAATGAAACTAGTTTACAAACCTAGATCCCTTTCCACAGACCTGAGTTTTCAAAATCTAATCAATTGGTGTAATGACCAACTAAGGGACATTACATTTGCTAAATTAAATATTTTAGACAAAGGCAGCTATGGTTGGCAGGAATTTATAGAATACAAGGAATGTCGTAGCAAAGAGGAGGTTAAGCGATTTTATACACGCTTAGGTGGTTATCTTAGCATTCTTTATCTTCTTAATGCTGTGGATTTTCATTTCGAGAATATCATTGCTCACGGAGAACACCCATATTTAATAGATTTAGAGTCTATATGTTATCCCTTGCAGCCAATGGAAGAACAAAATACAGCCCAACATCAGGCTATCAAGACTTTAATGAAGTCGACATTAGGTACCGGACTACTACCTATTCAGTATAAACCTGATGGAAGTATGAATGTTGAGGTTAGCGGAGTAGGAGGAAGTAAAGGGCAGTATATTGGCAAATCTGAATATATAAAAGACAATAAAACAGCCAACATAAGTATAGAAAAGACAAATGCATACATGAAGAACAAGAAAAATCGACCTGTAATAAATAATGAAATCATCAATCCAGCGTTTTATCTTAAATATATATTAGAAGGTTTTGAAAAGTTGTATAAACTTTTTTTAAATCATAAAGATGATTTGGTACATGACCACGGCTTGTTAGGAAGGTTTTCGAATAACCGAATACGGTATATTGCTAAAAACACCCACGTCTATGCAAAATTTTTAAAAGCAAGTGAACACACAGACTATTTGCAGCATGGTTTAGAACGTCAGAGATTGTTTGATTTATTCTGGAATTACAGTAATCTATCCTCTAAACATTTTTTAATAACACACTCTGAAGTACAAGATTTGTTGAGGGGGGATGTTCCATACTTTTATACGAAAATTAATAGTAAAAGTATTTGGAACTCAAAAGGAGAGGAGATTACCAATTTTCTGGATGTCAGCGGTTGGGATTTGATAAAAGAAAAAATACAATCCCTTCATTCATTAGACCTTATGCAGCAAAAAAAATGGATAACAACCTCGGTTTCCACATTAACCGATGAAAATATTATTCATAGGGATCAAGAACTGCTAAAGAAGATTAAAGGAATAAATAATCCTGTTCAGTTATCTGATGCTATAGGTGACCATGTTGCTGGTGAAGCGGTTTGGGGAAGTACCGAAAATGACGTAACATGGATAGGAGTTGGAATGAATCAAGATGAAGAAGTCAGCCTCTCTCCCTTATCTATGGGGCTTTATGATGGTTTAACCGGAATTTCTTTATTTTATGCTTATTTAAGCATGGTTACAGAAAGAAAGGATTTCAAAAACTTGTCTGAGGGAGCCATAAAGCTAATCACTAATTACCTAACTTACCCAGAAAATAAACTAGGTATATCGGGTTTCCATGGGTATGCTTCAATCTTATATGGGTTATCTGTGATAAATGAAATACATGGCGTACCCGATATGGAGGAAATTACTGAATCACTAGTGAAAAAGATCTCACCACTTGTGTCTAAAGACAAATCTTATGATGTGATTGGCGGGGTAGCGGGGACATTAATGGTGCTAATAAAGTATTGGAGGAAATCAAAAAAACCTCACATCCTAGAACTAGCCAAGAAATGCGGAGATCATTTAATAACAAATTCCACTGCTATGAATAAAGGAAGGGCTTGGATGACAACACATTTAAATATTCCATTAGGCGGATTTTCCCATGGTGTGGCTGGAATTGCCGTGGCTCTTTATCGTCTTTACAAGGCAACAGGTAAACCTGAATACTTATCAACTTGTCTACAAGCAATTAAATATCAAGATTCTCTATTTAATACGAATACTTCATTATGGAAGAACCTAACAGACTCTGGTGGAGTACACAAAGACTACGGTTGGTGCCATGGATCATCAGGAATAATTTCTGCCTATCTTGAAATGTGGGAATTACTGGATAAAAAGCAAAAAAGCAATGTTAAAAAAGCAATAAATAAAACCTTTTCAAATATGGAGTATAATAACCATTCATTATGTCATGGGGCATTAGGAAATTACTGGCTTTTAAGTGCCACTCCTTTGATAGACCAAAAATATGAAAAAAATTTAAGTGAATTTAAAAAAGATATCTTGAATGATATTGAATATGATTCTATAACCAGTGGTTTTCCTGGAGCGATCCCTACACCAAGCTTAATGCTAGGTTCAGCAGGTGTCGGATTAGGTCTATTGTCTATGAAATATAAAATTCCTAATGTTCTGGTTCTACAGTAGGATTAAAAAATGATGGTGACAGGGCTCCTTTCAAAAAAAGATAGATTATGAAGGAGGAACCTATGTTTATCGATAAGAAGGTGCCTTTTGTTGAACAACAGGAACAATCGGATTGTGGTTTGTGTTGTTTAGCAATGGTCTCAAGATATTATGGAAAACATTTAACACTATTAGATATTCAGGAATTATATCAAAATGGAAGAAATGGTATTTCCTTACAAGCCCTGAAAGAAATTGCAGGAAATATTGGATTAGATGTCAAGGTGTATAACGCGCCAAGTGAGAAATTATTTCAATGCCATTTACCAGCAATTATTCATTGGAAAGGGCATCATTTCGTAGTACTTGAGAAAGTAAGTAAAAAAGGTTATACCATAGTAGACCCCTCACAAGGAAGAATCACTATTGAGCCGGAGGAATTTAAAGAATTTTTTTCTGGATTAATTATGTGTTTGAAACCATCCAAATTGTTTTCAAAGAAAAAAGAAAAAAATTTATGGATTCCATATTTAAAACTGTTGTCATCAAAAAGAAAATTGGTCCTTTATCTTTTGTGTTTCTCAATATTGCTTCAAGTACTATTATTATCCACTCCGATTCTGACGAATTATACCATTGATTCAATAATCATCCCCGGGGATTTTGAGCTGATAAACGTATTGATTGCAATTATGACCATTTTAGTTGTTTTTCAAGTATTATTTACTTTTCTCCGGGCACGTTTAGTCGTAGTTTTAAGAAATCATTTGGATTTAGAGATGATGACAAAATTTATGAGCCATTTGCTATATTTGCCTTATGGATTTTTCCAACGCAGATCATTTGGCGATCTAATGTTTCGGGCAAATAGTAATATAATGATTCGGCAAACTCTTTCCAATCAGGCGTTAGCCGGTGTTCTGGATTCTACTTTATTGGTAGTGTTTACGTTTTACTTATTTTATCAATCACCGTTTCTAACAATTATGATTACTGCCATTGGAATGCTCTATTTCCTTATGATATTTGTTGCAACCAAAAGGCTGCATCAGATTACAAAAGAAGAACTTTCAAAGCGTACTAAAGTACAATGGCATCAAAGCGAAATGATATATGGAATTCTCGGAGTAAAAATGGCCGGATTAGAAGCGAATATGTTTCAAACCTGGGAAACATATTACCTAGAACAATTAGAAGCAATCAAGAAAAAAGACTATTATGCCGCTAATTTAGAAACTTTGATTTTTGCCATTAGAACAACAGCACCTTTCCTGGTTCTTGGTGTAGGAACTATACAGGTTCTTAATAATAGTATGTCTTTAGGAAGCATGGTTGCGTTTTTTACACTTACTGTTACTTATTTTACAATGCTTGGATCACTGGCTACTTCTTTTAGCGAGTTTTCAAAGATGAAAGCATATATTGAACGTGTCGTCGATATCTTAGAAAGGCCTGAAGAGAAAAATGGAGAGAGAAGAATAGAAAGATTAAAAGGAAATATAACTGTAGAAAACTTAAGCTTTAGCTATAATGAAAATCCAGAGGAAGAGCTGTTCCTAGAAAATATAAAGTTGGATATTGAGGCAGGAGAAAAAATTGCAATAGTTGGTAAATCTGGTTCAGGAAAAACCACCGTTGCAAATTTATTGATTGGTTTATATGAACCAATCAAGGGTGAAGTTTATTTTGACGACATTCCTTTAAGTGAAATAGATAAATCAACCTTGCGTAAGAAGGTGGGAGTTGTTCCTCAAGATATTCATTTTTTTAATCGTTCTGTTATGGAAAACATTACAATGTATTCCCCTAGTGCTCAATTAGAGGATGTGAAAGAAGCTGCCAAGTTGGCAAAAATTCATGATGATATTTCTTCATTACCAATGGGGTATAATACCATGATTTCCGAATTTGGTACTAATTTTTCTGGAGGGCAAAAACAAAGAATCGCATTAGCCAGAGCATTAATCAATAAACCCTCTATCTTATTGTTAGATGAGGCTACAAGTTCGTTGGATACCATTGTGGAAAAAGAGATTGATGAAATATTGTCCGATTTGGATTGTACACGAATTGTAATAGCTCATAGGTTGAGCACAGTTAAAAATGCGGATAAAATTTTTGTCCTTGATAACGGAAAGATTGTAGAAATAGGAACCCATAATGATTTATTACGCAAACAGGGATATTACTATGAACTAATATTTAATTATGATGAAAAATCAATGATTGCCACATAATTTATAAGAAGTGAAAGGAAGGCTTGCGTGTATTAGCTATTTTTAACTCAACTTTCGCATTCTCGATTAAATCTATGCTACAGACCAATGAAGTGTTTACCTGTCTAATCTGTAATGCGGAAGTTGGGACTTTTAATATTCAACTTTCTGTATTTTTGTTATTGCACCTAACCTCACGTTACCCCCTATAATTGGTAATGAAGGAGCTGGGGTTACGCATCCAGCCACCAACTTTAGGATACGCAAGAGGGGAGGAAATATAGGCCATATCAAAAATACCTGGGAATGAATGACCATTGTTGGAGGATTATTCTAATGACAAATACTTCCTTAAAGTTGGTAGAGTAAAATTTAAGTAAGCTAAGAAAAGCAGAGCCTTTGTAAATTTTACTTTATGGAAGGAGAAGTATAATGAAGGACGGTTCGGTACGTGAAATTTGGATGGTGGAGATCATGCTTGGAATTTCTTTACTATTTGGTTTTTTGCCTCCATTCATTATGTTTTTAAAAACAAGGAAAACCAACATGTTTTATCGGGAGGCGAGTAGAAAAGCATTGAATTTTCACTTGACTATTTTTCCCTTTTTCTTTATCAGCTATTTCATGCCTGCCTGGTACACAAATTTTATTTATGTTGTATTGGTCATTGAACTATTTTTCATTGGATATGCAATGATACGCATTGCTCGTAAAAAAAGCCATACCTATCCAATTGCCATAACGTATATTAAAAAGAATGTGATTTAGGGGAGTGACTTCATGGAGAATCTACTCACTATCGGCCAACTAGCGAAACGAACGAATGTCACTATAAGAACGTTACACTATTATGACAAAATTGATTTGCTTAAATCAAGTGAACATAGTGAGGGAGGAGTACGTCTTTATACACACAATGATCTTAACAAATTAAGACAAATACAATCTTTAAAATTTCTTGGTTTATCGCTAAAGGAAATTGCTGGCTTATTGAAGGATAAAACTGTGAAACAAGCGGATATAGAAAAAATAATCTCTTATAAAAGAGAGGAACTTTTGGAAGAGATCGATGAAAAGAAAAAAACTGTAGAAAAATTAAACGTGATGAGTGAGGTGATACATGGAAGAGATTATATTTATTTAGATATTTTTTGTTTTATCGTTTATGCAATGATTTGGGAAGAGGAAAATAAGGCCGAATTAGATGGTGCTTTACCCTTTTTGCAACGGGATGAGCGGGTGAAATTGGATAAAGAGTATTTTGACATTTATGTAGAACTTAAGCAGTTTGCTTCCAAGGAGGTTCCATTCTTTTCTGAAAAAGCCCAGAACTTAATCAGAAGGCTTGAAAAGGTAGTCGCAAATACTCTCTCCATTGATAAACATCCTGTTCATAAAGACATAAACTTAAATATTGACCTGTATAATCCTTTTTCAGAAAAGGAAAAAAGATTTATTGAAAATGCTTATAATTATTACCGCGAAACGCTTTCTTAAAAAGGAGTGAAAAAATGCTGGAAGAATTAATTCAGAAGATTACAGATTTGCCGTCCTTTTATCAGGTATTAATGATTTTTGTAATTGGCTTCGTCCCCTTTTTGGAATCCCATGTAGCTGTTCCGTTGGGGGTGATTGTGGATTTACCGTTTGTCCCGATAACTTTGGTTGCTATCGTAGCAAATTTCATTTCCGTTATGTTCCTTATAGTGTTCGCTAGTTTTCTACGAACGAACATGTTTAAAAAAAAGGGAACTTCCGTATTAGCCTCTAGGATTAATAAGGCACAATATTATTTTAACAGGTACGGAGTCCCAGGTTTATCACTCATGGGGCCGATCATCGGGGCTAATCATATAAGCGCTTTTGTTTCAATGATGGCAGGTGCAACAAGAAGGCAAGTAATCATCTGGCAGTTTATTTCTATTACAGCATGGGGAATAGGTACAGGGATTCTATTGATCTATGGTATAGATGTGTATAATCTATTAAAGGAATAACTTAACCTAAGGGGAGGAAATATTGTTTATTGCATTCATACGATAGAAACGAATAATCCGCAGCTACTTCTATGAAATATTTACACCGCACCCTTCGGATCCACTCTTGCCTGAATTTATTGGTAGTAACTAATTTTAAATACGAAAAGAACTTTTAGTGAAGGGAAAATGTAAATACCATAAAATCCATTCATGCGAGATATTTATTTAATGGTGTCAATGATTTTTTTAAGCTCCAACCAATAAATAATATACTGGCCGATTCCTAACAGAATTAAAATTAAAAGTGGCATGAAGGGGATGTTACTAAAATAAGCTATTATACCTATTCCTAAAGGGATTGCTACTGAATAATAAATATAGACTTTTCTACAGGCCTGAAGAGTCATCCATTTTAAACCTTCATCTTCCTCTATTAATTCAGTAGGCTTTAAAGTAAAGAAATTAAATTTTCTTGCAGGGTTCTTCATATTATATACAGTAATTAAAATAATCCAGGTAAGAAACACCACGAAGAACATAAACTTTAAATCAGTTGACTGTATAAAAAGTGGAAAATACTCTGAATAACTATGTTCTAAAATGGCAGTTCCTAATACAGTTAAAAGCAATATTTGAAATAAAGGAAAACGTAATAAATTCTCAATCATATTTTACCACCAATTAGCCCTTCTTGTATTTTCATTCAATCCAAAAAACTTCTCCAATATCCTTCCCCAAGGCATTTGAAATTTTAATTGCTAAAGTAACAGAAGGATCATATACACCTTTTTCAATGAAAGCAACTGTTTGTCTAGTCACATTTACTTTTTTCCCAAGTTGTTCTTGGGTTAGTTTTTGTTCTTTTCTAAGCTGTTTGACGCTATTTTGGAGCATATGTATTTTCCTTTTTTTCTTAAGTGGGATAAAATAAATCTACTTTTAAGATAAAGTATGACCTTTGCAAGTTTCTCATTGAAACTATAAATAGCAGATTTGTAGTTCGTTGATGGAGTTCCTATATCAATTCGTAAACTTTAATTAACTCAGTACTTCATTAAATGTTTTTCGTCTATGCTTGTTCAAACGCAAATACAGCAATTTTTCCAAGATATTCTTTTCGCACCTTTCGAAAAACATCACCGAAAAAAACTCTAAGCATCAGAAGCGTTCAACACCCTGAACACTTATATATAGTATACCTTATTTTCACACATTTGATAAACAATTTCATCATAAAATAATCTAGTATTTAAGGAAGTGTCTTACCTATGTCTACTAGTATCGTATGTGACTTATCTCAACAAAAACTCCCTACCACTATTTGGCAAGGAGTTTTTACATTCTATGAAGCGAAAATCTATCGTTCTATTTTCTCCAGTCGACAAAAACAACATATACAGAATAGTGACAAGCACCACCGCAAGCGTGTACTAGTCCACGGTGTGAAACGCGCACACGCTGTAAATATGTCAGTGGGACAGACCCTTTATTCTGTAACCATTTCCAGTTCTACTGGGATGAATTCGTCAAGTTCTTCTCCGTTTGCTACTTTTCCTGCTGCTTCGACTGCTTTCTCTGCAATGAGTTTAGGCTGCTGGGCGATCGTTGCGTCCATGTCGCCTTCTTTTACTGCTTTTTGTGCATCATCGGTTGCGTCAAACCCGACGACAACGACATCGTCCAGCATATTTTTACTTTCTAATGCTTCCACGGCGCCTAGTGCCATTTCGTCATTATGGGCAAATAAGGCATCAATTTCATCTTCGCTTTGGAGGATGTTTTCCATCACGGATAGTCCTTTCGTGCGGTCAAAATCTGCGGATTGATTGGCAACGATTTCGATATCATCCATGTCGTCCACGATATTGTGGAATCCTTTTCCGCGTTCACGTGTTGCAGATGCACCAGAAATCCCCTCTAACTCGACTACTTTTCCTTTTTCTTCTAATTGATCTGCAATGAATTCACCGGCCATTTCCCCACCTGACACGTTGTCGGAAGCGATATGCGTGACTACTTCTCCCCCTTCAGCGCTTCGGTCCACTGTGATTACCGGGACGTCTGCATCATTGGCTAATTCCACAGCGGACGTAACTGCCTCGGAATCTACCGGATTGATTAAAAGGACGTCGATGTCTTGCTGCAATAGATCCTCTACATCACTTAATTGCGTTGATGGGTCATCCTGCGCGTCTGAGGATACGATATCATAGTCGGCTTCTTTTGCTGTTTCCTCCGCACCATCGCGTAATGTGACAAAAAATGGATTATTTAGTGTGGAGACGGATAATCCAATGGTAATATCCTTATCTTCTTCTTTTCCTATTGCCTCTTCCCCGTCATCGGAAGATCCCGGTTTTTCCATGGAACATGCTGCCAGTAAAACAAGCAATAAAGCGAAAATACTACATTTTTTCAAAAAGTTTATCATTCTAGTATTCCTCCTCTTTTTTTATTCCTTCCCTTACTCAGAACGTCGATCCATTAATACCGCTAGTAAAATAACACCACCTTTTACAATTTGCTGATAGAATGAAGATACATTTAATAGATTTAAGCCATTATCGATGACACCGATAATTAAGGCACCGACTAATGTTCCTGCAATTCTCCCGCGGCCGCCGGCTAGGCTTGTACCACCGATTACTACAGCCGCAATGGCATCCAGTTCATACATCGTGCCTGCTGTTGGCTGCGCGGAATTCAAACGACTCGTAATAATAATTCCGGCAAGAACCGACAACATTCCGGTTAAAGCATACACCCAGACTTTGACACGATCTGTCTTGATTCCCGATAATATGGATGCTTCCTCATTTCCCCCGACCGCATATACCTGCCGGCCGAATACGGTGTTTCTGAGGACGAAAAATAAAATCACAAAAGCAATCATCATGATAACGGCTGGAAAAGGAACGCCGAATACATATCCTTTCCCAATCATTTGAAAGCTGACGCTATCCGATAATCCGGTAATCGGCTTTCCACCTGTATAAACAAGCGTTGCACCGCGGAAAATCGTCATTGTCGCAAGTGTTGCAATAAACGGTGCCACTTTCCCTTTTGTAATAATTAGTCCGTTAACTGCACCTAAAGCCAGACCAATCAACAGACCAATGAGCATTGAAAGCATCGGATCCACACCGCTGCTTAGTAAACCTGCCGTGAGTGCACTGCCAAGGGCTAAAAGTGAGCCTACCGATAAATCAATACCAGCAGTTAAAATAACAAACGTCATTCCAAAGGCAATCAGTGCATTGACAGATACCTGTCTCAGTAAATTCAAAATATTATTTAGGGTAAAAAAATTATCGCTTAACAAGCCAAGAATAATCGTAATGATAATCAGCCCAATAAGTGGCCCAATTTTAATGAGGTTGCGCTGGATCAGCTGCTTCATGTTTATTCCCTCCTGTAGCTGCTGTCATAATCTTTTCCTGATCCGCTTCATCACGGTTTAAAAACCCAGTAACTTTCCCCTCGTGCATGACCATAATGCGATCACTAACACCAAGCACTTCGGGGAGCTCGGAGGAAATCATCATAATGGCAACACCACTTTGAGTGAGTTCATTCATGATGGTATATATCTCTTTTTTCGCCCCAACATCAACACCTCTTGTCGGTTCATCCAATATGAGGACACGCGGATGGATTCCTAGCCACTTGGCAATGACGACCTTTTGCTGGTTTCCGCCGCTCAGTGATTTTACTTGCTGTTCTTTTCCTGTTGTCCTCACCTGAAGCTTTTGAATCAAATCCATCACGAGATTTTTTTCTTTCGCATCCGAGATAAAGCCGTTTTTTGATACCGCTCTCAAATTCGTTAACGCAATATTTTCTCGGATGGATGCGCCTAGAACGAGTCCTTTTGCTTTTCGGTCCTCCGTAATAAAACCGATTCCCGCACGGACGGCATCCCGCGGGTGTTTGATGTGCAGTTCTTTGCCCAGGAGCTTTACGGTGCCGCCGTCTTTTTTTTGAAAGCCAAAGATCGCTTCCATCACTTCTGACCTTCCCGCTCCCATCAAACCGGCAATGCCAAGGATTTCTCCTTCTTTCACGTTAAAGCTCACATCCTGAAATAGGCCATCCCGTTTGAGGTTTTCCACCTCGAAGATAACGTCACCGACGGCGTGGGTTCGTTCCGGAAAGCGTTCACCGAGCTCACGCCCAACCATCATTTTGACAATGGCTTCAAAGGATGTATCGGCAATATTTTCACACCCAACAAACTGTCCGTCACGTAAAATCGTAATCCGGTCACAAAGATGGAAAATTTCTTCCATCCGGTGTGATATGTAAATAATACTAACTCCCTGTTTCTTTAACTCCGTAACCACGCGGAACAAGTTATAAATTTCGCGGTCGGTCAGTGCCGCAGTCGGCTCGTCCATGACAATCAGCCGCGCCTTGGTGGACAGTGCCCGGGCAATTTCAACCATTTGCTGTTTTCCTACCGAAAGATCCCCTGCGATATCATTCGGGTGAATTGTTGTAACCCCGAGTTCCTTCAGACTTTCTTTCGTGCGTTGATGCATTTCTTTTTTATGTAAGATACCTGTTTTTCCGTACACGAGTTCTTTTCCGAGAAACATATTTTGGGCAACGGTTAAATAAGGAATAATGTTCAATTCCTGATGAATCACACTGATCCCCATTTCCTCTGCCTGTTTTGGATTGGTAAAATCAACTTCTGCACCGTCTACTTTAATGACCCCGTGATCGCGTGGATGGATGCCTGTTAAAACTTTGATCAATGTTGACTTACCAGCTCCATTCTCACCCATCAAAGCGTGGACTTCTCCGCTTCTCACCTCAAAATCCACATTTTTTAACACCTTGTTTCCAGCAAACGATTTATCAATCTGCTTCATTTCTACAATCGGTGTTGAATGCAATGTTCTCACCTCTTTTCTAAAAAATGACGTCAGCCTGTAAAATCATATTGGCATAAGGTGTCGCTTCCCCGGTTCGAATGACTGCTTTTGCACCTTTTATGTTCTTTTTTAATTCCTCGTGGGGGATATAGTGAACCGGTGTATCTGAATGTCTTTTGATAATTTCCTGGTGCAGTTCATCATTCTTTATCTGTATTTCATTTGCAAGCATGATTTCCTCAACAGCCATATCCGCTGTGACCGCTTTCAGTACTGTCAAAAAGCTAGGATTCCCTAACCCAAGGGAAACATCGATGCATTGGATATTTTCCGGGATCGGCAGCCCGCAATCCGCAATGATGATCGTGTCGGTGTGACCAAGATTTGCGAGCACGGATGCAATTTCTCTATTTAATATTCCTGACTTTTTCATCGAAGCTCGTCCTCTCTCTCTCTCTTATAAAATAAACTGGGGACACTCTCTCACCGCTTTAGCACACGAACGTGGCGGGGGTCAGACCGTACAGCCCCCTTACATCAAATGCTTCACTTCTTGCCTTATCGGCATGCCGCCCTGGGCACCAATCTTTGTAACGGATAATGCGGCAGCTGCATTCGCGAACGTAACTGCTTCACGGATAGAAGCACCGTTTGCTATTTCTGCCGCAAATGCGCCGTTAAACGTATCCCCAGCCCCTGTAGTGTCTTTTACTTCGACAGGATGTCCCGGTATCCATTGCTGGCTATTATTCTCATAAAACGTGACACCTTCACTCCCCTCGGTCACAATCAGTTTTTTCTGAATGGAGGAAAACAGGGGACTCTCTTTGATTGCTTCCGCTTCAATTTCGTTTGGTGTGAAGTAAGCAGCTTTGGCTAAAAGTGCTTCAGGTAGCTTCTGATAGGGTGCTGGATTAAGAATGACTGGAACCTGGAACTTACTGGCAATTGCTAACGTATGAAGCACCGTTTCCATTGGGATTTCCAGCTGCATTAAAATGACATCGCTTTGTTTGATTAATTCTTTTTGCTTGTCCACCAAGTCAGGAAGTACGCTTTTATTTGCTCCAGGGGCAACGATAATACGGTTATCATCTTCGGATAAGATAATGTTCGCGATCCCGGTTGGCTGACTTGGATCTGTACGCATGCCTTGTGTATTTATTCCTTCCTTTTTAAGGTGAGCAAGCAATTTTTCACCAAATGCATCTGTTCCGACTGCTCCAATCATATGCACATTTGCCCCTAGCCTAGAGGCAGCGACAGCCTGATTGGCACCCTTTCCTCCTGGATATGTTGCAAAGTCCTTTCCAAGAACAGTTTCTCCTTGCATTGGCATTTTTTCCGTTGTAATCGTTAAGTCCATATTTATGCTTCCGACGATACAAACGGTTGGTTGATTATCCATGTGCGACCTTCTTTCGTTTGGTTGATTCTCTTTCTAATAAATGAACAGGAAATGTTTCGATTGTTTTAGGTGCCACTTGTGTCTGTATTTGTTCCATGAGCATTTCAGCAGCACGGGTACCCATATCATAAATTGGCTGAGCCATCGTCGTCAGTGTTGGGCTTGTTGCCTCTCCAACTGAACTTCCATCAAAGCCAATCACCGCTAAATCTTCCGGGATGCGGATCCCCAATTGTTCTGCAGCTTTCATTGCACCGATTGCCATTACATCATTTGCTGCAAAGATACCATCGATTTCTGGATGGTTCCTAAGCATTTCCATGGTCATTACTTTCGCTTGTTCCATGTTGTAATTGCACGATAAAAGATAACTGGACAGAAACCAATCTGTATCTCGGACTACGTCCATATACCCCCTGAGCCGCTCCATCGTATTACTGGCACTTTCTGGCCCACATAAATGAGCAATGCGCTGACAACCGATGGATTGTAAATACTCCGTAGCTTCTCTTCCGCCTTGGTAGTTATCTACGGTAATCGAAGCCAATTCCGAATGGAAGAACCGGTCAAGGGCAATGATCGGTACACTGATTTTCTTGAGCATTTCATCGGTAATCGTACTGGAAACAATAATAAACCCATCCACTGCTTTTTGCTGCAGTGTGTCTATGTATGTTAATTCCTTTTCTAAATCGCCATCTGTATTACATAAAATAAAGGTATAATTATATTTATTCGTTACATCCTCTACTGCCCTGGCAAGTTCGGGAAAGAAAGGATTCATAATATCCGGCACAAATAAGGCAATCATTTTCGACTTCCCTCTAAAAAGGGTCCGGGCTACATCATTTGGTTTGTAATGCAGGTATTCAATCGCCTGTTCCACGCGTTTTCTTGTCTCCGGATTCACATCACCTTTCCCATTGATGACCCGTGAAACGGTAGCAACTGAAACATCGGCAAATTTCGCAACATCTCTCATCGTAGACAACCTCCATCACTCCCAAGATTTGAAATAAAAAAGCATGTAACGGGTTACATCCGTTTCAAAAAATAAATGTAACCCGTTACAGAATATAATAAAACCGTTCCGTGGGCATGTCAACGGGAATCTTTCGACAAAATACGAGGAAGCGTATGGTGCCTGGCACTCCCCGAATAATGTCGAAAAATATCCAAGTGATCCACCACCCAACCACCCGGCAATCCATACAGGTAAAAACCAGGGAGTGCCCCCTCCCATATCACAAGCACTAAATTCCCGCGAAAATGGAAGTAAATGCCTTTCGAAATGCCTCCACATCTGCATCGATACAGACATGCACGTTCCCTTCTTCCGTGAAATGCGTTACCGTACATCCGGACGCTTCCCCTTCTGTCACTACATTGACGTTTGCTCGCTTTGTCTTAAACAACTCAGGTCGAGTCAGGTAAAGAATGGTGCACAAATCATGAATCGCAATGGAATATTTAGAATAGGCACGCTCATAAAACTGAATCATATGCGCGATCATTTCACCGATTTTCCCTTGCGTCTTTACTTTTTCCACATCGTCAGCAGCCACTCCAGTTAAACGGGTCACGTCGAGTCCACACATGACAATATTAATCGATGTATCAAAAACGATTTTGGCAGCATGCGGATCTGCATATATATTAAACTCTGCAACAGGGGTTGCGTTTCCTCCTTCAGCAGCCCCGCCCATTAAGACAATTTCTTTAATATTTTCTTTTGTTTCCGGAAAAGTTTTGAATAAAAGTGCAATATTGGTCAATGGACCGATCGGCACAAGCGTCACCGGCTCCTCTGCACTCATAATAGCTTTTCTCAATTCGACGATTGCATTGCCTTTTAACAAAAGCGAAGTGTTTGGCTCCTTTTCAAATTGATAGTTGCCAACACCACTGTCCCCGTGCACTTGTGATGCTGTCTTTATTTTATTGATTAGTGGCTCGCCACAACCTTTCGCAACCGGTATATCTTTTTCTAAAAATGTAAGCAAATCAAGTGCATTTTTTGTCGTGTTATCAATCCCGACATTTCCACCAACCGTTGTAATTAATTTTACGTCAAGCTTATCTGAAAATAATGCTGCAGTGATCGCAGCAACATCATCAATCCCAGGATCTGTATCAATGATAATTGGTCGTTTCATGGTAGTCCTCCTTATGTTAATAGTATTACATAAGTTATTATAAACGATCATACAAAAAAACCCACACATATGTATGTGTGAGCTCTATTTATTTTCGACAAAATCCGGGAAGTGACAGGCACCCTATATTTTTTCCACCGTAATATTTCCGTTATTTGTTGTTAATTTTATCATATGTGCGCCATTGCCAATGACTGTATCCCAGTCTGATTGACCAAATAGCTTCACTTTTCCGTTGTCTACTTTGACATCAAAAATAGCGTTGGTTGGCTTGTTTTCTGTCTTTATGTTGATCTTGCCGTTATCTGTTTCAAAATCCAATGGACGATCCAAACTTTCTGTGTTGAGCGAGATGCTTCCGTTATCTGCTTCAGCGGAAAGCGCTCCCTTTACGTGATCAAAACTGATTTTCCCATTATTCGCCTTCGCATCAGCCGCACCGGCTTCTGAATCTTTTACAAGGATTTTTCCATTACTTGTTCCGATGTTCATCTTTTCACTCTTCATTTCTTGTAATTGAATAGCTCCGTTATCCGTACGGATCTGAATAGCTTTTGCCTGTAGCTCGCTAGCTTCCACAAGACCATTATCACTCTCAATTTTGAGTGCCTGGTATTGTTTTTCTGGAACATACACGTTTAAAGCTAAACGTGATGAAATGAAATCAAAGTGAATCAGTTTTTTCTGCTGATCATTTACAACTACCCGCAAGTTGGATTGCTCGACGTTAGCAGAGAAATCGATATTCGAACCTTTCCCTGACAGTTCTACTCTGGCTTCTTTATCCCTAGTCGGTAAAACTTCTATTTTAGCATTACCGGCTTTGATATCAATGGCATCAAAGTCTTCCTTGATGGTTTTCTCTTTTTCGAAATCTTCCATCTTATTTGCGGACGCAAACGTAAAAACACTTCCGATGATGCCAATCCCTAGGAGTACTCCAGCAATCATCGCTGTTTTTTTAATCATGCTTCATTCCTCCTTTGACAAGTTTGACGTTAAAACGTAAATAATGAATAAATCCGCTGGTTAATACCCGGGTGACATAATACATTCCAATCGCTATGAATAATCCAAGACCAGTTAGCGCAATGGAAAAAAATAAATCAAAAAGTACAAATGTTTCCGGATAAATAACCGCATTGAAAAGCACTAAAAGTGGTGATGCTGCAAACACAACCCCGACTGTCCATCCGGCTAAGACAACAGCTGCTAGCCCAATAAATGGACCGAGAACAATGACGAGGTTGAAAAAGCCAAGTCCGATCACTGCCCACAAGGCCCGCATGACATTACCTGCCGTTGCAGTCGCCTCTACTTGTTCAAGATGATAGGTGGCGAGCAGTTCTTTCGCAATTTGATTTGGCTGACCGAGCGATGCTGCAATTTCCTCTTCTGTTTTCCCTTCTTGTTGCCCAAAAGCAAAGTGTTCCTCAAAATCTCGGATAATATCCTTCCGTTCCTTTTGGGAAAGATTTTTGAGCGATTTATCCAATTGATTTAAAAATTGTTCTTTATTCACTGCTGACACCTTCCTCTATGAATTGATTCACAGCATTTGAAAATTCCTTCCACTCCTGCATTTGCTCACGCAGATGAATCCTCCCCTTCTCTGTCAGTTTATAATACTTACGCGCGGGTCCCTCTGAGGATTCCTGATAGTAGGTGGTAAAATAACCATCTTTCGTTAATCTTCTTAAAAGCGGGTACATTGAGCCTTCCGATATTTCAATTTTTTCGGAGATTCTTTGCACCAATTCATAGCCATAACAATCTTTTTTATCCAGCAGGACAAGCACGCAAATTTCCAAGATGCCCTTTTTAAATTGCACATTCATTGTTGTCACTCCATTCCAATACAGTACCTTGTATTGAACAGTACCTGTTATAGTTAATTTACCATACAGTACTGTTTATTGCAAGGTAGTATATTTTTTTCATTAAAAAATCCGCGAATACCCAACGGGAAGCGCGGCTCTTATGGAGCAGAAGCTTACAAAAGAGCTAACTTTTCTCGATCCTTTGTTATATAAAAAAGAATTCACCATGAAAAAACGGATCACAGTGAATTCCAATTTAAAGGGTTCTTTATTTTGCAGTCTCTAACTAACGTTATATAACATCCGCATCACCGGCATCTTTTATGCTCTTTCAAGAACAGCAAGACACTCCCGATTAAATGCAGGAAGGTCATCTGGCGTGCGGCTTGTGACCAATTGATCCCCGCAGTTGACGACTTCTTCGTCAACAAAGTTAGCTCCGGCATTGACTAAGTCAACTTGAATGGACTTATACCCTGTTGCCTTGCGCCCATTGAGTGCATTTGCATTAATAAGTAATTGAGGACCGTGGCAAATAGTGAACACCGGTTTTTTTGCATCCATGAAAGTTTTCGCAAAGTCAACAAATCGATCATCTGCACGAAGGATATCCGGTGAGAAACCGCCAGGGATCATAAGCGCATCAAAGTCTTCCGGTTTTACATCATCAATGGAAGCATCGATTGTAATCTTAGCTTCTCCATTTTTGCCTGTAACCTTATTGCCTTTTTCTTTTTCAATTACGGTCAATTCATGTCCCGCCTCCTCTAGAGCTTTGGCCGGATCTGTATATTCAACCTCTTCAAATAGATCTGTCATAAGAACCGCAACTTTTTTTCCCATTTGCATTCTCTCCTTCTAAAAATAGTATTTTCACACCCGAGAAAGACATAAAGCGTGTTTATACTAGGAGACGTTAGCAAGCGTGCCTAAGCTTTCCCAGGGACTACTTCTAGTATAACAACAGTTACGAAACTTGAGAATCATTGGATAGGATTGGTTTAAGGAAGTTGACAGTAAATAGAGATTTAGTATAATTATAATCAGTTGTTTCAAAACGTTAAAAATATTTTTAATAATTTTAATTACATTAATGAAAGCGGATTACCGTTTTAAAAACAACTTCACAAGACTACTGCACAAGCTAATGTGAACCAGTAACCATTGGATCGCAGTTAGCAACAGGACTGTGCAATATCCAATGAACCGTATAAGCCATTTCCAAATACGAACTCATGGAGGGAACAGAATGATAAAAAAATTGATAACTGCATGTATGACACTGGGGATAATCCTTTCTATTTTTTCCGTTTCACAGGGAAAAGTCTATGCTAAAGCGAATTATCCTAACGATTTTAAACTGCTATCACAAAATGTCTATATGTTATCACAAGCATTGTATCCGAATTGGGGCCAGGTAAAACGGGCTGAACTTATTGCTGACGCAGATTATATTAAGGGTTATGATATCTTTATTTTAAATGAAGTATTTGATAATGAAGCTTCAGAGGTGCTTTTAAATGATTTAACCGAACAGTATCCTTATCAAACTCCTGTACTTGGCCGGAGTACAGAAGGATGGAACCAGACTCTTGGTGACTATTCACATACAGTTCCGGAAGATGGTGGTGTAGCCATTGTCAGTAAATGGCCGATTGAAGAAAAAATTCAGTACGTTTACGATGAAGGATGTAGTGGTGACGCGATGGCTAATAAAGGATTTGTATACGTCAAAATAAATAAAAATGGACATGATTATCATACAATCGGTACGCATATGCAATCGACAGATTCCCTTTGTTCGACCGATGAAGCTGCTGAAATTCGTTCCACGCAGATGAAAGAAATCCAGCAGTTTATTGACAGGAAGAACATCCCAGAAGATGAAGTGATCTACATAGGTGGGGACCTAAATGTCATGAAAGGTACGGATGAATATAAGTCAATGATCGATCAATTAAATGTAACACCGCCTCATGCTTATACAGGATACACTGCAACTTGGGATCCGACAACCAATTCCATTGCCCGTTATAATTATCCTGAAATGGATGGACAATATTTGGATTATATTTTTGTTGAGAGAGACCATGCCCAACCGAATCAATGGTATATAGATGCAAAAAAAATCAAATCATCGGAATGGTCCGTTACTTCCTGGGGAAAAACCTATAAGTATAATGATTTTTCCGATCATTATCCAGTCTCCGGTTCAACCGTTCCAATGAAATAATAACGGTTAGCTATTCATCTAGTGCTCTCATTCACCTCTACGAAAGGGGGCTTGAGATGGCATCGAATGAAGTTGCGGATGCCATTTTTGCTGCTGAGCAATACGCGAAAGCATACAACTGCAGTAACAGTCGGATACACATTTTTTGCATCGCACACAAACTTCATATCGTTGACAAAGGCATCAAATGGATTGATGCCTTCTTCTTGTGTTAGCACTTTTAAGTATCAACAGTATCTTTTTTATAAGAAAGGAATTGGATGGTTTATACTTCTTTCACGCATTTCGGATGCATAATATCTATTTTTTAAATCAAAGCTATCACCAGCTGCTTTATCTTTTTCAGTGAAATAAGGGCTAAAGTTATTTTTGATATCGGTTCGTGGAAGCTACTTTAAAATCACCTTTTCTAGACATGTTTGTTTCATTATTGTATGCTTAAAATACTTTTGATACAGTACGGAGGTTTAAAAATGAGCAACGATATTCATTTACGCCCACTAGAACGTAATGACTTAAAATTTATACATAAACTTCATAATGATCCCGACATTATGTCTTATTGGTTTGAAGAACCTTATGCAAATTTTGCTGCGCTGCAAGAATTATATGATAAGCATATTCACGACCGAGATAAGCGTCGTTTTATAGTAGAAAAAGAGCACACAATGATAGGGCTTGTCGAGCTAGTGTATATTGACGCTATTCATCGCAATGCAGAATTTCAAATCATCATCGATCCTAAGCAACAAGGTAACGGTTATGCAACGGTTGCAACGAATCTGGCAATGGATTATGCTTTTTCCATATTAAATCTACACAAACTCTATTTGATCGTAGATGCGAAAAATGAGAAGGCGCTTCACATATACAAAAAAGTTGGTTTCTCCATTGAATGTGAGTTACAAGATGAATTCTTTGTTGAGGGCAGTTATCATAACGCTATTCGAATGTGTCTGTTTCAACAGCAGTATTTAAAAAAATAAGTCATTTATTACTTCTTTTACTAATTACTCTTTCCCGTTCTAAAAGATGACGCGGTTTAAAATGATTCTTTCATTTTTGGTGTGAAGCAATTGTGTGTTTTGTTATCCTTTGACAACATTCAATTCCCATGAAATGCCGTTTTTGTCTGTAACTATCGCATGTTTGGCACCCCAAAAAGTATCCTGTAGTTCCATTTTAACCTCACCGTCTTTTGATAAAGCAACGTAGATTCGAACGATTTCATCTTCACTGTCGAGATCGGGACCGAGCAAGATATCACTTCCACTTATCGTCTTTTCCCCAAATACATCTGCAAAATAAAGGATGCAATGCTCGTTAATATGTAATTCAGCATGGATATACTTACCTTCATGCCCTTTAAACATTTCAATACCATCAGATAGTTGCGTATTCTTGATTTCACCGCCAAAAATCCCCTGATAATATTCAATTGCTTCTTTACAATTCTCTACCCTAATATGAGGTACTATCCTTTTCATGTCTATTTCTCACACCTTTACCATTATTGTTGATTTGTTTAAAATTTAAATATGCTTATACCATTTACCAGCTGCTTCTACTTCATGAAACGTTAACTGATGTCCTTTATTTTCCCAATGCAAGTCTACTTTTGCCCCTGCTCCTTCCAGCAAGGATTTCAATTCTTCAGATTCCCCTGGTGAACAAATAGGATCATTGGTACCTGCTGCAATAAATACATTTCTGCCTGATAAATTCGGCAACTTCATGCCTCGTCTTGGAACCATTGGATGATGGAGAATGGCTCCTATGATAGCATCTGGATAATGAAACAGTAAGCTTGCTGCGATATTTGCACCATTGGAATAACCGATTGCTAGAATCTGATTACGGTCAAATGCATACTTTTGTGCTGCCTCATCTAGAAATTCGTTCAACGCTTTTGTACGGAAAACCAAATCTTCTTCATCAAATACACCTTCCGCTAATCTCCTGAAAAAGCGCGGCATTCCGTTCTCCAGAACATTACCTCTTACACTTAAAATATTTGCATCTGGGTCAACCTTATCTGCAAGAGGCAGAAGGTCCTGTTCCGTTCCTCCCGTTCCATGTAATAATAGTAATGTCGGTTTGGATGAATCGTTTCCTTTTTGGAAAATATGTTTCATGATCAATTCTCCTCTTCTTTATTATTTTCGCCGCTTATTTCTCCTATTCCTTTTTACATTCTTTTACATGTTCCCCAATCTATTTTGGTTTCTCTATGGAAAAAACGTCACCGATTTTTCGCATCATTAGAACCGGCTTCCAACCCCTGCCAAATACCTTTATCAAATTATCTCGATTTCGAAGTAATTATATATCAGTTTCCTTTACCGTGTCAATGAGATGTATAAATGAATACCTCTTCCAACGATATGACCTGATTGCGAAACATCTTCCCTACTCTCTAGGTTTCAGTACTTTGAAGAACATTATTTATTTTACTCCGCCGTGCTGCACAACAAAGGCATATCTCATTTTCATGATATGATGATGATAATGATTATCAAGGGTTTCATAAAAATATTGTCGTCCAATTTAAAATGGAGATTATCGGGAAAAAAGGGGAGATTTGAAAATGAAGTTAGGTGTATTAGATCAGATGGCGCAACCAAAGGGGGTGTCTGCAGAAGAGACAACAGATCGTACGATTGAATTGGCTCAATATGTAGAAGCATTAGGGTATGAACGCTATTGGTTTGCGGAACATCATGCAACGAAGGGACTTGTATCCAGTTCTCCTGAAATTATGATGGCGGCAGTCGCAGCTAAAACTTCCAAATTGAAGGTTGGCAGTGGTGGTATCCTGCTTCCACAGTATAGTGCATATAAAGTTGCTACCCAGCTATTTCAATTACAGGCACTTTTTCCCGGAAGAATAGAGGCCGGTGTCGGACGTTCTCCTGGAGGAACAGAAAGGATTCGATCGTTACTGGCCGATGGCAAGGTGAATCAACTAGCTGACTATCCCGAAAAATTGAAAGATCTCATTAAATTTTTGCGTAAAGAAGGAAGGGTTCGTGCCGCACCACGTACAGAAGATGCTCCGAACTTATTCGCATTAGGTTTGGGAGAAAATAGTGCTGCACTGGCAGGCGAACTGGGGATTGGCTATGTATACGGTCATTTCATTAACCAAAATAGAGGGAAAGAAGCACATCAGACCTATCGAGCAAGTTTCCGAAAAGGGTTTTTGAATAATCCAGATAAAGTGGCGACCCCTAAAAGTTAGAGTTTTTATTATGCAGCTGATTGGCTGGATTGAGTTCGGTATTCGTGACCGGACTTCAGTCCAGTCAAATTTTTGCTTTTGATCCGTACCGTGGTTTATTACCAAGTAGATGTAATCTTCAAATTCGTCGTTTTAATTCTCATAGCTTACTAATTTCTCTCCATAATACATTTACTTGCTTTAAAATGCCCAAA
>NZ_JFBD01000005.1 GCF_000709085.1 Virgibacillus alimentarius
TTATCGCTCGACTTCACTCGATTATTGCGCGACCTCCCGCTTAGAAGCTTTTTATATGGAAGGTTTTCTGCTGGGGCAGAAAACCAACCACCTCCTTGCTGAGTAAGCATTGATGTAAAAGCAAGGCAGTCCTTGCGCGAGTTTTAGGCGTTATTGCTCAACTTTATGTGGCTGTTGCTCGGGTTTGAAGGATTGTCGCGCGCGTTTGCGATGCTACTGCGCGACTTTCTCTCTTTATCGCTCGACTTCACTCGATTATCGCGCGACCTCCCGCTTACAAGCTGTTCATAATGGAAGGTTTTCTGCCCCAGCAGAAAACCAACCTCCTTGCTGAGTAAGCACGACGAGACAAACGTACTGTCCCAACATAGATAACCGCTTTTTTATATTGTTTAAATTTCCCTACCCCTATTCCCACGAGCTCAATTATGAATCTCCACGCCGCCAAAAGCAGCAAGACAATGCATTTTCAATACCGGGAGATCCTCATTGTCACTTGCATATCTCCGGGTTTTGTCTTCCCATCCGCCAAAAAGCGGGATACCGGTAATTTCCACGCGTACATTTTCTGGAACACGAATCGATGCGCCGCCAAACAATGTTGTCACCTCAAGGGAAGCGCCCTTTTCTGAAAGAACAGCGTCACGCAAATCAATTTCCGCTCCGCCAAAGATCGAGGTAACATTTCCACCTTCAAAAGCTTTCGACTGACTCCGGACATCAGCACCGGAAAATAGTGTAAAAACACGAATCGATCGCTTTGAATCAAGTGGTGTGTCACGCTTTGCCCTTGAAAAAATAAACGTTAATCCGACAATGATTAAGATCAGCGGCCAAATATAGGCAGCCAAATGAACATCTACCAGCTCATTGATGAGAAATAGTCCACCAATTGCAATAAACAGGATCCCTGAAAAAGGTGCTATCGAACGGCTTAATAGCTGAACGACCCCAATGATGATCAAAACCAGCGGCCACCATGTCGATACTATTTCCGAAAAATCCCATACATCTGCCTGTTGTAATAAATACCCAAAACCAAATACAAGTAGGACCAGGCCAACCCAAGATTTACTAGACATCTCATATCCCCCTCTTTTTTTACGGATAAATGACCCTACACTTTATAGTATACTGTAGCAGACATGAAATTTGTACAATTTTCTAACAAATATGTTAGCACATGCTACGCCACTCCTAACCTGAATTGGAGCAAGTGGCAGTTTCCGCCGTACGAGTGGTAGAAATGTTTGTTTGAGCTACAATGGTTTTTCGTCCGATCTGGTATCAGCGATTACCGAGCGGTATGCAGCGCTCTCCGCCAAAGATTCAACGCTCGCTCCAATGATTCGGCATTCACCGCCAGAATGCAGCGCTCACCGCATAAGAGTTTCCATCAATCACCATAAAAAAAGCGCTCCATTGTAGGGTGGCCTGTCACACCCTACAATGAAGCACGCTTTCCGATCAAACAAGTTTCAACATGCGGCGGGAGATCGCTCATGCTCCAGCATGCCCGCCACTGTCCATTTCTTCAAAACGCATCTTTTCCCTTCCGCCTTCATACGCACGGAGTAATAAATCCACAATATGGACAGCTTCCATTTCATCTGCGAGTCCTTCCCGCTCGATGCCAAGTTTCATTTGCAGCAAGCATCCGGGGTTGGCGGTAACAATGGTTTTCGCGTTTGTTTTCTTCGCTTGTTCCATCTTATGATCTAGTATTTGCATCGCCATTTCCGATTCGACGATATTGTAAATCCCCGCGGAACCGCAGCACCTGCTCGCATCATGCATTTCGACGTACGTTACACCTTCAATCGATTCCAGCAGCTGGCGCGGTTCCATGAACGTTTTTTGTCCGTTTTTCAAATGACAGGAATCCTGATAGGTGACTATTTGCTCATCCAATTGCAGTGGCATGTTATGAAAATCAAGCGCTACTAAAATGCTTGTAACATCCTTGATTTTCGCCGCGAACGCTGCAGCACGCTCTTGCCACACTGGATCATCTTTTAATAAATAACCGTAATCCACGAGAAACGCACCGCACCCACCTGCATTTGTGATGATATAATCGACCCCAGCGTCTTCAAATGCTGCGATGTTGCGTTTTGCCATTTCTTTTGCTTGCTCTCTTTCGCCGCTATGGCCGTGGAGTGCGCCGCAGCACCCTTGCAATTCCGGAACAACAATTTCGCATCCAGCGTACTGGAGTAGTTTTGTTGTGGCATCATTCGTCGTTTTAAAAACGGTGTCCATTAGGCACCCGGAGAAAAAGGCGACCTTTTTCGTTTGCTTCTTCAGCGGTGCATAATGGCGTGGACGCTGTTTCATTTCTTTTTTCTTTGGCACTTCCGGTAGCACCTTTTCCATCGTCCGCATTGTTTCCGGGAAAAGGTTCATCACGCCAATGGATCGTGCAACGCGCTGCAGTCCGGAGCGCTGGTACATACCAAGCAGCCCGGTTAATCCGATCATACGGTTTTGATGTGGAAAAAGGTGATGAAAGGCTACATTCCGCACCACTTTCTCTGGCAGTGATTTTTCATTTGTTTGGTAAATCGCATCTCTTGCCTGTTCCAGCAAATGCCCAAAATTCACGCCGGACGGGCAGGCCGTTTCACAAGCCCGGCAGCCCAGGCAAAGATCAATGGACCGTTTCACTTCTTCACTCGGTTCAATGTCTCCGTCCACGAGTCCCTTCATAAGCGCGATTCTGCCTCTCGGGGAGTGCACCTCATCTTTACCGGTTTCGATATACGTTGGACAGCTTGGGAGGCAAAAGCCGCAGCGCGTACAATTCAAGATTTCCTCATAGTCCATTTTTTCCTTAAAATTATTTTGAATCCGCTCTTTTTCCTTTGCGTCCATCATTTGTCAATCACCACGCTTTTGGTAAAAATCTTCTCTGGATTCATGATGTTATTTGGATCCAGTGCCTGCTTAATACTCCGCATTGCTTCAATCCCAGCTTCCCCTGCTTTTAAGTGCAAGTACGGTAGTTTCATCGCGCCGACACCATGTTCCCCTGTGATGGTACCGCCAAGTTCCACCGCTTTCTTGAAAATTTCATCAAACGCTTGTTCAACGAGCGCAATTTCCTCTTTATCGCGAATATCAGTCAAACAGGTTGGATGTAGGTTTCCGTCACCTGCATGGCCAAACGTACAAATGTTCAACTCATATTTTTCCGCAATTTCACGAATCGCCTTGACCATCGGGGCGATCTCCGACCTTGGTACCGTCGCATCTTCTAAGATCGTTGTCGGCCTGAGTCTCGATAATGCGGATAACGCCGCCCTTCTTGCGGTCGTGAGTGCTTCTGCCTCCACTTCGGTCGCAGCCACCGTCACCTCAAATGCGCCATTTTCCCTGCATAACGTTTCGATTTTTTCCACGTCCCGTTCCACGATCTCGGGTGCTCCGTCCTGCTCAATAAGGAGTACCGCCTTGGCATCTGTCGGGAGTCCAATTTTCGCAAAATCTTCCACGACTTTGACTGTAGCCTGGTCTAAAAATTCCAGTGTCGCCGGAATAATCCGGTTCGTGATCATGGCCGATACCGTTTCAGCCGCCGCTTCGATATCATGATAAAGCGCAAGCATCGTTTTTTTCATCTCCGGCATTGGAATTAGTTTCAACGTAGCCTCCGTCACCACGCCAAGCGTCCCTTCCGCACCGACATAAAGCCGTGTTAAGTCATAACCGGCCACGTCTTTCGCCAGCTTTCCGCCAGTGCGAATGATCTCGCCACTCGGCAGGACAATTTCCAGTCCGAGCACATAATCCCTTGTTACGCCATACTTCAGACCGCGCAGGCCGCCTGAATTTTCACTAATATTTCCGCCAATTTGCGAAATATGCATGGAGCCGGGGTCAGGTGGGTAAAACAATCCCACTTCCTCTGCCGCCTTATGTACATCTTGTGTATAAACACCTGGCTGCACCGTCATTGTTAAGTTTTCCTCATCGATTTCGAGGATCTTGCTCATCTGTTTAAACAGAAGCACAATCCCACCTTCCAGTGGCGCCGTACCACCGCATAAATTCGTTCCTGATCCGCGTGGCACAATCGGAATCTTTTCCTCATTGCACAAACGAACCACTGCTGCGACTTCTTCCGTATTCCGGGGTGAGACCACCGCATCTGGCATCGCTTGAAACTGTGGCGTCGAATCATAGGAATACGCTAGCAAACTAGCATTGCTGTTCTCTACATTTTCTTCTCCCACCATCGATTCCAAGCGACGTATGATATTTTCCTGAAGCATAGACATTCTCCTCTGATCCCTTTTTTCCTATTTTAATAGAAAAGACCCGAGCAAATATATATGCAATCACACAATAATCAAGCGTTTTACTGTATCTTTTTTGGTTGTATCAACACATCTGAAGCGCCAGGTAAAATAAAGCAATGCCTTCCGCTTCTTTTGGATCGACGTCGGTCATTTCTTTTATCTGTCGCAGCCTGTAATGGAGTGTATTCGTATGGATGTGCATCACACTTGCCGTATCTTTGATGGACTGGCGATGGTTAAAATAACATTTCAATGTTGCGAGCAATTCCTTTTCCGCTTCGATCCCGCCTAAAACCCGGTGGATAAACTCCCGCCTCGTTTCAGGATCAATTTCTTCTACAATCAAATCCATCAATAAATCATCATAAAAAATAATGTCACCCTTTGCTCGTGCCACTTTCGTAGCCTTCACCGCCTCCCGGTAGGCCTCATCGAGCTGATACGTCACCGTCGACTTGCTCATCCCAATCGAAAGATAGATCGGATAATTTTCCTCCACATACGCCTTCCACTTTTTTAACGTCATATGTAAAAAGTTTTTGGAATTCTTATTCCGCTGATTTTTTAATAAAAGAAACCTTCCATTTCCCCAGCGGATCATATAATCACTGGACAGGCGTCGCTTGAGTAAGTCCATCACCTCTGACTGCATGCGCTGCTGATGATCGATAGATGGCTTCATATCCATTTGCAGGAATGCACATAAATAAGGACTTCCTAGCGAAATGCCCAGCATCTGCCCACGCCGGATAAATGCATCATCCACCTCTTTCGCGTAAAGCCATTCCTGGAAAAATGCCTCAAGCCCGCGCATCTCCCATTCCTTTTGTTCTATATGATAGGCTTCTTTAATCATCAATTCCGTCATCTTCCTTAGCAAATCCGCATAAGGCTCCACATGACTTGGAATCCCCGTGATCCCAATCACCCCGATCACTTTCCCCTCAAAAAAGATAGGCAAATTAATCCCGGGCTTTACCCCTTTTAAAACCGCCGCCTTTTCCGTTGTAATATCATATTTCCGCTCCGTCTGCATCACCATCTTCGCGCCTTCATGAAAACTCCCAACTCGGTCCTTATCCGTAGAAGCAATGATGTTTCCATTTTCATTGACGATAATCAAATCCTCATCAATAATCGTCTGCACCTCATCAATAATCTTACTCGCAAGTTCCGGCAACAATCGCAAATCCCCCACCCCTTTCTTCTATTATTATAAGACGAAATGGGACGTTTAGAAATGGTTGAGCGTGGCTGACATTCTTCTATGCAAGATGCAGCTTCTCCCGGTGCGCATACACGTGTTAAAAAAATGTCGATAAAGGAGTTTTCCTAATATTAGGTTACTTTCGTGTTGATTCCATTCAATCTATGTTATAGTGAAGTTGTGTAGGAAAGTTTTCCCTCTACTTCACTACGAGGAATACAAAGAAAATACGGAAATGAATAAAGTAAATATTTGTTAAGGAGTGTTTTTGAGTGAAAGACCTTTATCCTTCAAGAAAAAATGACCAACCGGAAATTTTAGATCGGAAGGATCCGGTAATTCATACAGAGCGATCACAAGATGATCAAGCTCCTCTATCAAAAGAACAACTTGATTCATACGAAAAAAATGGGTTTTTGCAAATCGAAAATTTCTTCTCAAAAGAAGAAGTCGTCAACATGCAGAAGGCCATTTTTGAATTACAGGACGCCAATCGGGATGTAACATCAGACAAAGTAATACGCGAACCGGAAAGTGAGGACATCCGTTCCATTTTCCACGTTCATAACGATGACAATTATTTTAAAGAAGTAGCATATGACCAACGCATTATGGATATTGTCAATCACCTGCTGGGCAGCGATGTCTACATTCATCAATCCCGCATCAACTATAAGCCAGGGTTTAAAGGAAAAGAATTCGACTGGCATTCGGACTTTGAAACATGGCATACAGAAGACGGCATGCCACGGATGAGAGCAGTCAGCTTGTCCATTGCTCTATCGGACAATTACACTTTTAACGGACCCTTAATGTTGATACCGGGATCCCAAAACTACTATGTTAGTTGTGTAGGCGCGACACCAGAGGATAACTATAAAGAATCATTGAAAAAGCAGAAATTCGGTGTGCCAGATGAAGACAGCCTGCGCTGGCTTACTGAACAAGGCGGGGGAATCTCCGTACCAACCGGAAAAGCAGGATCGATCACCTTATTTGAAAGTAATACCATGCATGGTTCAACCAGCAACATGACACCATACCCGCGCAACAATCTATTTATGGTATACAATAGCGTGGAAAATGCACTGGTCGAACCATTCTCAGGAAGCAAACCACGTCCTGAATACATCGCTGTGCGCGAAGGCATCCGTACTTTAACCAGCGCAAAATAAAACCATAAACTATCCGGGAAACTTTCCTACAGCAATCACAAACTGGCCCAGAAGAGAGCACCTCTTCTGGGCCAGTTTTTTTCCAGAAAGTTTTCTGCCTCAGCAGAAAACCAACCTCCTCCCTGCGTCGAGACCACTCAAAGCAGATGCACGTCGCGCTACTCTAGCCCGCTAACGCGCGACTCTCTTGCCTTATGGCGCGAGTCTTCCCCTCTGTCGCTCGACTTTCCTCCTCTGTCGCTCGAGCACAACACATTATCGCTCGAATCCCCCCTCAATTTGTTCGTAAGCCACATTCCTTTGCATGAACAAGAAGGGAACAGTAAAATAATAGATAACCAGAGGAAATGAAATACATCCCTATTCGAAGGATTTTTTTATCAAGCTGGCAGTGAAGGAGGGGTTTCTATTTTTGAAAAGAGTTTTCGCCATTTGAAGCGCTACAGGGAGATAGCTGTTGCTTTTTCTAAAAATGGATTTGGGTATATGGTGAGGGAGCTTGGGCTACATGAGTTGATTCCCCTGCCAAGACGTTTCAGTGTAAAACGGAGCCAGAAACATCACGCAAAGACGATCGGCGAGCGGATCCGACTGTTTTTAGAGGAGCTGGGTCCGACGTTTGTGAAGTTAGGACAATTTGCAAGTACCCGTTCTGATTTGATACCAGATCATATCATTCAAGAATTGGAAAAACTCCAGGATCAAGTCCCTGCGAATGAAGCGAAAGAAATGAAAGAAGTTATCGAGAAGGAACTAAAGATGCCGATCGAACAAATTTTTAGTCAATTTCATGATGAACCGCTTGGTGCTGCTTCGATCGGACAGGTGCATTATGCGGTGTTACAGACGGGAGAAGCGGTTGCAGTGAAGGTGCAGCGACCGAATATTAAAAAGAACATTAAAACGGATTTAGAAATTCTTAAGCAACTAGCAGTTATGGCAGAACATCGGTTGGAATGGGCAAAGAGGTATCAGATAGAGAATATGGTTGATGAATTTGCGAAAGCTCTCCTCCATGAACTGGATTATACAGTAGAAGGAAGGAATGCGGACCGAATTGCCAAACAATTTACAGATGATCCGAACATTCATATTCCAACTATTTATTGGGACTATACCACAAGAAATGTTTTAATAATGGAATATGTTGCTGGAACAAAACTAAACCAGATGGATCAACTTCAGCAAGCTGGCTATGATACAAAGATTTTAGCAAAACGGATCACAAATGCCATATTTCATCAAATTTTTATCGAGGGATTTTTCCATGGGGATCCACATCCAGGGAATATTTCCGCATTACCAGGGGAAAAGGTTGTTCTCATGGACTTTGGCATGATGGGACGGCTTACACGTGATATGAAAAAGAACTTTTCGACGTTAGTCATTTCGATGATGCGACAACATACGGAAGGCGTGATCAAGGCAATTACCCGAATGGGAATGGTTCCTGACGACGTGAATATGGAGCAATTAAGAGCGGATATTGACGACTTGAGGGAAAAATATTATGATGTTCCTTTACGCCAAGTAAGTATCGGTTCAGCTGTAGACGATCTACTTCAAGTTTCCCACAAGCATCAAATTCATATCCCAGCAGACTTAACATTACTCGGAAAAACATTGGCAACGCTGGAGAGTATGGTTGTAAAGCTGGATCCAGAAATAAGTATCATCAAACTAGCCGAACCATTTGGACGCCAATTGCTTTTCGAGCGTTTCCGTCCGAAAAACATCGCGGAAAACGTAGTGAATGAATGGAGCGAAGTCAGCGAGACGTTGGCTGATGTTCCGGAAACGATCCGTGATTTGAAAACAATGATTAAGCAGAGAAAGCTACCGATTGAATTATCATTTTCCAAAGCGGAGAATTTCTTAAATAAACTGGACCGAATCAGTAACCGAATTTCATTCAGCATTGTTCTGCTTTCCTTCAGCATTATTATGGTTGGATTGATTATTGGTTCAGCGTTAGGCGGGCAATCCTCAATCTTATGGGACATCCCGGCAATCGAAATCGGATTTGTCGTAGCGTTACTCATGTTTCTTTGGCTACTTTTTTCCATCTTTCGGTCTGGGCGATTTTAGAGTGCAAGAGATGATCGAAATCAGCAAAAGGAGTGAACATACATGTACCAGTTTGTTGAAGAGCGTATTCAGGAATCAATCGACAATGGGGATTTTGAAAATTTACCCGGAAAAGGAAAACCACTGGATCTACGAGATGAATTACAGGGGTTGTCTCCGGAACTCCGAATGGGATATAAATTGCTAAAAAATGCCGGATATCTTTCAGAGAACACCGACAAAAATAAAGAGCGGCTAACCATCAATGACCTCATTACCACTGCCACCGGAAAAGAAGGCCAACCGATAGCCCGCGATCAGCACAAATTGGATCAATTTGTGCATGAACGAAAACTGCATAAAAATAAAAAATTCACCAGCTATGCTCATAAAATATACCGCAAACTGTTTCCTGGCAAAAGAATGAGGAAAGGTAGTTAATACGGAAGGTTTTCTGCTAAAGCAGAAAACCAGCCTTCTGAACTTGCTTGTTATCGCGCGAGTTGCTTCTTCTGTCGCTCGACCTTCTGACCGCGTTGCGCGAGTTGCGCTATGGCTCATGATTATTGCTATGTACCTCGACCATGTGCACCCCGTCCAGTAAGCGAAAAAATATCCCTACCCTACACATCAATCGAAACACTACTACACATCCCCAAATACATAAGCTCGGCCGTCTACTTCCTTTAGCTGTACCCTTTTTCCGATCTCAAGATCCTCACCTTGATACCTTGCTGTGACACGCAAGCCCTCCGCTAGATCAACAAGGATGATAAAATAGGGTGCTAGATGTGCAAGGGATTTGGGAGCGGCATGGATTTTAGTATACGAATAAACTTCGCCATATCCGCTTAGCTCCATTAATTCCAACTCATCGGTATAGCAGATCGGGCAGTGGTATTTATCTGCATGCAGGATATGATCACAGTTGCTGCAATATTTTGCTGTCATTTGCATCGCTACGCACCTCGTTTCCGGAAAAGATGGACGATGGAATAAGCGCCGGTTCCCCCAAGATTTTGCGCGAGGCCAATACGGGCATTATCTACTTGATTGACCGCATTTCCCCTGAGCTGATCAACGATCTGGATGATTTGCGCGATGCCGGTTGCGCCGATGGGATGGCCTTTTGACAATAAGCCACCGCTCGTATTCACTGGAACCATTCCGCCATGCTTCGTTTTACCTGCTTCCACGGCTTCCCATCCTTTTCCTTTTTCAAAAAGTCCTAGTTCCTCTATTGCGATAATTTCTGTCATGGAAAAGCAATCATGTAGTTCCACCACATCGATGTCTGTCGGTCCTAGTCCTGCTGCTTCATATGCTCTTTTTCCTGACTCATAGGTTGCCGGGATATGAAGCAGATCTTTCGCTTCTTGCATGAGTGGCGTCCCGGATGCTTGACCAGAAGCTAAGACTTCAACGCCGCCCTCTCCTTTTTGAATGACGACTGCTGCAGCACCGTCTGTGATTGGTGAACAATCAAAAAGTCCAAGCGGCTCTGTGACAGGACGTGCATGCATGATCTCTTCCATGCTTATTTCTTTACGGAACTGGGCAATTGGATTATTCATCGCATATGTTCTGTTTTTTAAGGCGACCATGGCGAGATGCTTTTTTTCTGCACCGTATTCATGCATATATCGGTTTGCTAGGACGCCGAAAAACCCGGGAAATGTTAGGCCTGATGCGCCTTCACTTGAATCATTATCCATCGCGAGATTAATTGCGTTAGTAATCGTCGCTGTATCTGATCCGGTCATTTTTTCTGCTCCAGCTACGAGAACAGTGTCATATTCGCCCGCTTTCACGAGTTGGTACCCCTGACGAAATGCGAGTCCGCCTGATGCACAGGCACCTTCCACTTTCATGGATGGTGCATTGCCAAGCCCCAATTCATTCGTCAACATGGATCCCAGTATTTCTTGATTAGCGAGCGTTCCGGATCCGAAATTTCCAACAAACACTGCATCAATTCTCGGTCTACCTGCCTCTAGCAACGCTGCTTTACATGCTTGAATTAACATCGATTTAATAGACGCTTCTTTTTTTCCAAAGGAGGTAATCCCTCTTCCAATGACAGATACGCTGCTCATTCTTTCATCTCCTGTCGCTTAAATTTTTCTCTTAAGGCTTTCCGCAAAATCTTCCCGTAACTGCTTTTTGGCAGTTCTTCGACGATTTCAATAAAGCGCGGTTTTTTATAGCTTGCGAGATGTTCCTTGCATAACGCAATAAGCTCATCTTTTTCTACATATAAAGATGGATCAGTGAGGACGATATGTGCACGGATGGACTCGCCCCACTTTTCATCCGGAACACCGAATACACAGGTTTCTTTTACGGCCGGATGCTGATTCAATACCTCTTCCACCTCACGCGGATAAACATTGAGTCCACCAGTGATGATCGTATCTTTCGCCCTATCAATTAACCGGACGTAGCCTTGTTCATCACGCCAGCCTATATCACCTGTGTGGAACCAACCGTCCTTGATCGATTCATTTGTCGCTTTTTCATTTCTCCAGTATCCTTTCATAACGAGAGAACCTTTACAGGCGATCTCTCCAATCTCCCCTGTAGCTACTTCCCGGCCGTTTTCATCAACAATTTTCACATCGACAAACGGACCGATTGCACCACATGAATCAAGCCGCTCTGAAAGTTTCTTTTTCGGCATCATCGTTATGACCATTGGCGCTTCCACAAGCCCATATGTTTCAGCAAGCTTCGGCCCGAGAATGCCCAGTGCTTTTTTAATTTTTTCAACAGCCATCGGGGCACCTGCCATATTAATGGATTTAATGCTTTGCAGTTTCTCTGGATCAAAGTTTTTTGCATGGATCATTAAATTAACAAGTGTCGGTACCATAAAAATGATCGAGATATTTTCCCTGTGTATATCATCTAAAAACTGCTCTGGATCGAAATTGTTGAAGATAACTTGCTTCAAGCCAAAGAATAGCGCACACTGAGACAGAAAATTACTTCCATGTGTCAGTGGCGCAACATGTCCGATCGTATCCCCGTATGTAATTTCACATACCATGTTTAGCGAAAGGGCACCAGCTAGCATATTTCGATGTGTCAGCATCGCTCCTTTTGGATTTCCCGTTGTTCCGGAAGTATACATGAGCGCAAAAACATCATCTTCGCCCACTTCTACTTCCGGAAAACTTTCCCGTTTCCCACTGATAAAATCAGGATATGCTTTATCTATATCTATTTTTTGAATGGGAAGATCGATTGTTTCAATTAGATCTCCTTCTCCAAAGAGAATGCTAGCTTCAGCGTTTTTTACGATGTACGTGAGCTCTTTTGGATGCAACCGGTAATTGATTGGAACTTTGATGAGACCAGTTAATGCGATCGCCATATCAAATACAACATGTTCTTTCCGGTTTGACATTAATAGGGCGACACGGTCCCCCTTTTCAAGCCCCGCTTCCAGTAAGGCATGTCCCAGCTGGCAAGCTTCTTTTCTTAACTGATCAAACGTCATTGTCCCTCTTACATCTTTTACTGCAGGTCTCGCGCGATGCTGAACGAACGTCTTTTTCGCTAGTTTTCCTAATGTTTCCAACGCAAATCAACCTCCATTACTTAGAAAAGTTAATGACTTTAAATCCTAAATCTTCATCGTAGGTGCGTGTTGCTCTTACTTCACCGGCGGAAGCAATCTGAAATTCAACAGTGATCAATGTCGGATTTTTCCCGCGCAGAAAATGACCGGCGCTTATTTTTCCGCTTTCTTCAATCACGATCCCATGCAAATGCAAATCAAGCTCCCCATTTTCGTCTTCACATATAAATCCTGTACATTGAATCATTTCTACAATACGCGGAATCTCCATTTCCTTCCCGTAACCGGTTGGCATCCCGTCCTCTCCCGTTTCAAAAAGAACATAGCCAACCTTTTTCAGGGAGCCAATACAGGTCACCTTCCCCGATCGAATCCCATGTTTCTCGCATTCTTCTAAAATACCTTCCATTAAATCAACACCTTGAGCAAGTGATCCAAAAACAGAAAATCCTGCTTCTGCTTTATAAGAATGGGATTTTCGCTTCAAGGATTTATCCAATCGCAGCACCCCCACATACTTTAAGCACTTCCCCTGTTACGTAATCAGAGCCTGACCCAGCAAGATAAACAACCGCTTCTGCAATATCTTCCGGTGTCCCCATTCGCTTGATGGGCTGATCAAGTTTGTAATTCATCCCTTTGGTAATTGCTGTCTCAACAGGGCCCGGAGCAACACAATTACAATGGATGCCAAGCTCCCCGACTTCTTTTGCAATCCGTTTCGTTAATGCAATCACACCGCCTTTTGATGCAGCATATGCTGGGCCTGAGCGCCCGCTTTGCCCATCTTCTCCTTTTGCACCTGAGATCGGACCGCCCATGATACCGGAAATGGAACTAATATTAATGATCTTCCCGCTTCCTTGTTTTTCCATATAGGGATAAATGACGGACTGGCAAAATAAAAAAGTACCGCGCAAATTGGTTTCAATATCTCGAAACCACATCGCATCCGTCATATGCTTCAAATCCAATCTGCTGCATGTTCCGGCATTGTTCACCAGCACGTCCACACTACCAAATGCTTCTGCCGTTTCCCGAACAACGCTTTCTACATTTTCTCGCTCTTTTATATCTATATTAAAAATGAGCACTTCCGTTTCCGGATTTATTTCCTGGATTTCTCTTTTCGTTGTTTCGCACGCTTGCATATCAACGAGGACAATACGTGCGCCTTCTTTTGCAAGCGCCTTTGCTGTCGCAGCTCCGATGCCTTGCGCACTTCCAGTTATAATCGCTGTTTTATGCTCCAGTTTTTCCCCCATTTCCTTCCCTCCATTGTTTTACATATTCAGCACATCCGGCAGCCAGTTCGATAATGCGGGGATAAATGTAAGCAAAATCAGAACAGCAATGGATGCGATTAGAAATGGTACGGTTCCGGCAGTTAATTGCTTCAAGGATAGACCGGAAATCCCGCTCGCCACGTATAAATTCAGGCCTACTGGCGGTGTAAAGAGCCCGATCGCCAAACTTACCGTCATCACGACACCAAATGTTGTTGGATCAACATTAATTTCCATCATTATTGGCATGAAGATAGGTACAAATAAATAAAAAGCAGAAATCGCATCAATAAATGCACCGACAATCAACAAAATGACGACAACCATTAATAAGATCAGTACTTTACTATCTGTCATTCCCAGCACCGCTTCTGAAATCGTGCGCGCCATCCCTTGCGTTGTAATGATATAAGACAAGAAAGATGCTGCCCCGACAATAATCATAATGACCGCTGTTTGAATCCCTGCATCAATGAATATTTTTGGCAAGCTTTTCAGATTCAACTCCTTGTATATAAACAAGCCTACAAACAACGCATAAAACACCGCAACAACCGCTGCTTCCGTTGGTGTGAAAATTCCGCCGTAAATTCCACCAAGGATAATGACCGGAATCAACAATCCCCAAATCGCACTATATGAAGCTTTTATTACTTCTTTAAAGGAAGGTTTCCCTGCGCGGACATCCCCATTCTCACTGTCTGCACCTGCAGCAACCTCTTGTTTTGCTGCGTCCTTCTTTCGCATTAAAATAAAACAAGTAACAAGAAAGGCTAATCCAAGAAGCAATCCGGGAATAATACCAGCAATAAACATTCTGCTGATCGTTATCGGAACCATTTCACTAGCGATAACAGCAAAGACGATAAACGCAATACTTGGCGGAATAACAATCCCAATCGAGCCGGAACTTGCTACAAGGCCAGCTGCTGTGCGCTTCGGATATCCGTTTTTTACTAAAGCAGGGATCAATATACCACCAATCGCAGCAACGGTAGCAGGACCAGACCCGGAAATCGCTGCGAAAAAAAGCGCCGTCATAATCGTTACAATCGCAATCCCGTTTTTCCGGTGTGAAACACAAACATTGGCAAAATCAATTAATCGCCTTGAAATACCAGCATGTTCCATAATCACCCCAGCCAGGACAAAAAATGGAATCGCAAGCAACGTGAATGAGGAAATGCTTGCATACATATTACTCGGGATTAATTCCAGCGCATCAAAGCCACGGTCCATATAAAGAATAATTAATCCTGATACACCAATCGCAAAGGCAATTGGTACATTAAGTAAGACGAGGATAAAAAAAGTTCCAAATAAAAGAAGTTCTGTCATGATTCATTCACGCTCTCATTCTTGATGCTGATGATGCTTTTAACGGTTGATTCAATAGTGCGGATAATACATAATACAGCACCAAACGGAACTGCAGAAGAAAATACCCACTGCGGCCAGCCTAGCGCAGGTGTTGTTTGCCCCCGTTCCCATTGAGCGCTAACAATATCCAGCCCATGATATGCCACAACAAAAAAGAAAAACGCAATCACAGCGCCGACAAAGATACTGCTGATCACTTTATTTACATTGTTCGCTTTTTCATAAAGTAAATTAAACCCTAAATGCGCTCCCTTATAAATTCCAACGGAAGCTCCAACAAAGGTCAACAGCACGAATAAATTGATCGTCACTTCTTCCGTAAAAGATAAAGAAAGCCCGAAAAAGAAGCGCGATAATACGTTTGCAAATGTAATGATTGCCATGATTGCCATGCTTGATGCTAGAATCGTATATTCAACATACAGTAGTGCCTTACTCATTCATTCTCCCTCCTTATAAAGAGACGACGCTGTTAAACATAAGTCAGCGTCGCCCTTCCTTGTTATTCTCTGAACATCTTTAGCAAATCTTCGCCCCATACGCTTTTATATTTGTCATACACTGGTTCTAACGCTTCTTTGAATGCTTCCTTCTCTTTATCATTTAGTTCGTAAATTTCCATTCCTTTTTCTTTCAGCTCTTTCATCTGTTTTTCCTCGAGTTTACGTGTTTCTTCAATTTGATATTCATTTGCTTCTTTTGCTGCATCCTGTAGTAACTTTTGATCTTCCTCACTCATCGCGTCGAATAATTCTTTATTAATCCCTAGTACAATCGGGTCAAAAGAATAATCCCAGGCCGTCATATAATCCTGTACTTCATTTAATTGAGAAGAATGGATCACATCAACAGGGTTTTCCTGCCCATCAATGGTTCCTTGCTGCAATGCTGTAAACACTTCCGAGAACGTCATCGTAGACGGGTCAGTTCCAAGCTCTTTCCATAAATCTGTGTACATATTGATTCCAGGAATTCTTATTTTCATTCCATCTAAATCTTCCGGCTTTTTAATTGGCTTCACACTATTTGTCAATTGACGGAATCCATTTTGACCAAAGCCTAACGGTTCTACGCCATTTTCACGCAAAATATCATTAATCATCTCTCCGCCTTCCCCGTTAAGCTTCTCAAAGGCAGTATCTACATCATCGAATATAAACGGAGCACTAAGAACACCGAGACGCTCATCCATCACAGAGTAAATAATGGTTGAATTGTAGGACATGTCCTGTGTACCATTTGCCACCTGCTGCACCGTCGTTCCGGAGTCTCCACCAGAAAGCTGCTCATTCGCATAAACTGAAATCTTGATGCGTCCATCTGACTTTTCCTCCACAATTTCTGCCAATTTTTCACCCGCTTTAAACCAAGTGGACGCTTCACCAGTCGTCACAGACATATCCAGTTCATACGTGTCGCCACCTGCTCCTTCTCCACTAGCTTCTTTATCGTCACTGCCACACGCAGCGAGAAAAGTTGCTAAAATTAAAAAAATTAATCCTACCAAAAACTTTTTCATTGTATATCTCCTCCCACGTTGTTTTGCTGATAACCAAGCTGCAAAGAAATCTTATCGGCAGCTTTCGACAATTTTTGCACTGTTGAGGCAATGCGCTGCTTATTTGTAATACGAGGTGCAATGCCGGCGATACATAATGCAGCGATAACACTACCTGTATCATTTTTAATTGGACAAGCAAATCCTCTTAAGCCAACTTCATATTCCTCATGATCAAGTGCATAACCTTGTTCTTTAATGCTTTTCAGTTCAGCCAGCAATTTTTGTTGATCGGTAATCGTATTTTCCGTCATACGGGTGAGCTGCTGACTTTGTAAATAGACTTCTAAATCCTGTTCATCCAGTGCTGATAAAAAAAGTTTCCCCGAAGCCACTGCGTGTGCCGGAGCTTGCTTTCCTGGATCAAACACCGTTCTTACGGTATGTGTGCTTTCGATATTATCTACATACTGAACTGCTTGACCATCAAAGACTGCAAGAAGTACACTTTCTCCTACGTCCTGAGCCAATTGTTCGAGGTAAGGGCGTGCAATCGTATGTAACGCATCATGTTTTTGTGCATGCACACCAAGATTAATAAAAGATTGTGTAAGACGAATGGTATTGTTTTCATTTTTTTCAATATACCCAAGGCTCATTAATGTTGCGAGGAAACGGTGGAGTGTACTTTTATTCATATCCAGCTTCACCGCTAGATCAGCGGGTGTTATCTCTTCCTCTGACAAAGCCTCTAGCACCTTAAACACCTTCGTCACACTTTTAATCTCATATTCCACCGAAGCCACACACCCCCATTTTTCTAGTTTTACTTTATGAAACTAAAGTTTTAATAATAAATAGATTAGTCTATTTATTTGTGGTTGTCAATTGATTCAGAAAATTTTTATGAACTTTCTTCCCTTTTTAATAACAACTCAGATTCCCTTCCTAGATAATTGGAAAAATAAGCACCAAGCGACAAATTGATAATCATATTGATCACAGCCGGTATCGCCGCCGTTACGCCAAAAAACTCCAGTGCCAAAATCGCAGCAAGTGCCGAATTGCATAGGCCTACCTCAAATAAAATCGCTATCGCACTCTCCCGCTTGATTCCAGCAAGCAGGGCAATCTTATAACCCGCGAGCATCGGCAGCAGCACCTGCACAAATACAGCAATCGTCAAGCCGACCAATAGCCCAGCACCAAGCTTCATCTGACTCGAAACACTCGCAACAACGGTCACCACAATAAAAACGATCGTAAAAGAAGAAGCAAATCTCCGGTACTCCGTTATCTTATGAATCGCATTTTGAAACAGATGGCGGGCGGTCATTCCAAGCACGATAGGTAAAATGACGATGAAAAACATCTTTTTCGCAAGCGGAAAAAAGGAAACCACCACACTCCCACTAGCAAAGAAATCCATGATTGCCGGCGTCAGCACAGGACTGATAAACACATCCAAAATTCCCATCGCCACGATCAGCGAAGCATTCCCGCCAGCCAAAAACGTATACAATGTCGCAGCCGTCCCGCTCGGTACACTCCCTGTTAAAATCAGCCCATCCGCAATTTCAGGCAAATTGGAAAAAAACACGACCGCCAAAACAACAGAAAGCGCTACTGTCAGCGTCCACTTCAAAAACAGCCCCGTACTGATAATAAAGAATGACTTTTTAAGAATGGCTAAATCCTCCAGCGCCATCGAAAGCCCCGCCAAAAATATCACAAACCCAAGCAAAAAATCCGTACTCCCCTCAAACACTGCAAAAGGCCCCGGTACCATATATGCAATCACCGCTCCTAAGGCAATGTATAAAGGAAGAAATTTTGAAATATGATCATTCAAACGCATGCTTAACACCTCTAATAAGCTTCAATGGATATAATACAGACGAGTGTAACACAAAATGTCAAAAATTTGGGAATTAATCAATCCTTAAAAATTCGGGGTGCAGTTCCGGGCTCTATCGCTCGAGTTTAGCTCCGTATTGCTCGATTTCAGCCCTCTATCGCTTGAGTTTAGCCCTGTATCGCTCGAGTTTAGCCCTGTATCGCTCGAGTTTAGCCCTGTATTGCTCGACTTTAGCCCTGCATCGCTCGAGTTCAACACTGTATCGCGCGAGTTCAACCCTCTATCGCTCGAGTTCAACCCTGTATCGCGCGACTTCAGCTCTGCATCGCTCGAGTTTAGCCCTGCATCGCGCGACTTCAACCCTGTATCGCTCGAGTTTAGCTCTGTATCGCGCGAGTTCAGCCCTGCATCGCTCGAGTTTAGCCCTGCATCGCGCGACTTCAGCCCTCTATCGCTCGAGTTCAGC
>NZ_JFBD01000006.1 GCF_000709085.1 Virgibacillus alimentarius
TTTCTGTTTTTTGCTGGTTTAACTTCGTGTTGCTTTTTTTAAGTGAATTGCACCTTGATAATCAAATAGTTATTTATTTTTCATACTACCGCAGGTCTTTTCAACCAATGGTTGATTCGTTGAATGTATCCTTTCATAAATCCTATTCCAAAGAAGTTAATCCAACCAGTAGTGACCTCATTAATCTCCTGAATGATTTTACGAATATTGTGACCCCGGTTTCGTTTGGTAATCTGTTTTAGTTTCTTTTCAAAGCTTCTTTTAGATTTTATATGCGGACGAAAACCTGTTTCTTTATTCACCGTGTGCAAGCAGAAGCCTAAAAACTTACGTTTTGTAGGAGTACCTACTGCCAAGCCTGTAGTGGACTTTCACCACGAGGCTATAGCCCATGCCGGGCACACTTTAAAAAATACCGCTGCCATGTTTTGGCATGCGGTACTTATTTTTGATTTTGCGTATCATCATCGCCTGTTATACGATCCAACACCATTTGATATCCATCGCTCCCAAAGTTAATACACCTGCGAACGCGTGATATGGTGGCGGTGGAAGCTTTTGTTTCTTTCTCGATGACACTATATGTGTCACCTTCCATTAACATTTTCGCAACCTGCAATCGCTGTGTAATGGAATGAATCTCCGACATGGTGGCAATGTCATCAAAAAATCGGTAACATTCCTCTCGGTTCTTTAGAGACAGAATGGCATCAAACAATTGATCTAACTGTTTACCGCGTAATTTATCAATTTGCATGAAGAAATCCACCTTCTTTCTAATCCTTTGATATATTCACGGATTGATGTATTCCCGGATCTGAGGGAACAATATTTACCCATGTTTTCCCAGGTATGAATCCTATATCTTGTCCATCCTGCTCTGGAATAATTCTGCCTCGTTGGTTTATCCATTTAATATTCTTAACTTTCCCTTTTTGAAGGAGGTATGCATTTCCGCCGGATTCAAGGTCTATCGCACGACGGCCTTCTTCATCAATCACCTCATGATCTGCTTCAACAATAAAAATATTAGTTGTTTTGATAGGTTTTTCAGAGTGAAGATCAATCATTTGTTCCTGACCGTTAAACCTTGTATATATTTCTTCCTCTGAATTATAGTGATATGTCACTTTATCCTGTGTATTTGTTCCATACGTAATTTCCACATCTTGAGCAGGTTCTCCTGTTATTTTTTTACTTTTTTCAAGGAATGGTAATGGCTTATAATCACATGTTATATCATATCCTTTTACTTCCGCTTCCTCGTAGACAGCATCAAATTGTAAATAGGAATTATGAGGAGCTTTTCGAAAATCCTCCCGTTTAAACAAATGTTTATCGTTATCATAATAACCGCCATCCAGATGTTCTATTCCTCGAGCTTGAATCATTTTATCTATACTTTTTGCTGCACCATGATGGATGTACAATGTACCATAACGGTCAGCAAGTTCAAAGTAATATTCCCTTGCACTGCGGACTGGCCCAACTACTTCCGGCTTTTCACTCTGAAATAAAGCTAGAAACCTGGTAATGTCCCCTTCTGCTAGAATTTCAAATACAATGTCCGCTTTGGACAGTCCAGATTGAGGGCGTGCATGGAGATGATTGTTCACCATTACACTTACAATTCGGTCGTTTGCCCCTTCTTTGGTTTCAAGGCCAGTGAGTGGATAAAAACCGTGGTCATAATCATCCGTTTCTTCTTTTTCTCCTGAACAAGCTGATAATAGTATAATAAATCCAAATAGAAAAATCCAAATAATTCTTTTGTTCATCATTCTGCACCTCTAGTAAAAAAGAATAGCTATTAAACAGGGTTGCCAAAAAATAGAATGATAATAAAAAATAGATTATCGCATAATTGCAGGAACAAGTAATTCTCTTTTCTTTACATCAATAATCCCTTGCTGTGTTATGCGAATGTAAGGTAAGTGTGTTGCTGCCAAAAATAGTATACTATAAACTGGATCATCATACTTATAACCGTATTCTTTTAATAACTTCTTCAACTGTTTTTCTTTGGAGATTAATGCAGTCATATCCCCTCTAAACATCATGCCACCCAGCCTCAAAGGAAGCTCAAAAACTATTTTTCCTTCATGGGCAAGGACAATCCCTCCACCAAGTTCCTTCATACGCTTCCAAGCTATTTTCATATCATATTTACTTTTTCCTATAAACACGATATCACCAGTTGTTGAATAAGAACTTACAAGTGCACCTAAGCGATCCGTAAAACCTCGGAGTGTTGTATTCACTCTCCATTTTCCTTCTCTATCCATTAAAATTAAAAATGCGTCACTTCTATTTCCAGGGAGTACATCCAACGTTACATCTGTTTCAATCGCATACGGTCTAATAATGACGTTGCTCATCATGTCCAGACCAATCGGAATAGAAAATTGCAAGTCGCTATCAGTGAGATCCCAGTCAAATTCCAGTTCATTGATACCGGATTTTTCCCAATCGATTACTGGTTCTCTTTCCCACTCCTTTTCTTCTCTTAGAATCCATTTTCCTTTCGCAAGCACTCCTACCGGATGTGGATTGTCCTTTGCTTTTAAAATATTAATGTGAGCAATACGACCCGGTGTAATACTTCCGATCTGTTCCTCTAGATTAAAATGTCTGGCAACATTGTATGTAGCCATTTGATATGCCTCTGATAGTGGAACACCTTTTTCGATTGCGATTTCGATACATAAGTTCATCATACCATGTTCGTAAAAAGCTGGTGTTGCACCATCCGTAGTCATCGTAAAGTTTTCAAATGATGTAATTCCTTCTGCAAGAATTTCCTCTAACAAAAGTGGAAGATCTGGACGAATAGACGAATGCCTAAGTCCTACCTGATAACCTAAGCGAAGACGTCTAAGCACTTCTTCTCCGGTAATGGATTCATGATCAGCTGAAACGCCAAATAATTTCATCTTTGTTAATGTTGATTCAGATGCACCAGGCAGGTGACCCTCTACTGGTTTGCCGAGTCTCTTTGATTCCTGCATCCAATATAGTAGTCGGTCATCACCTGCAAGCAATTTCGGCCACGATGTAAGCTCCCCGCTCTGGATTACAGAAGGATTGGAGATCCATGACAGTATATCTTCACTATCCAAAAATTCATCCTCGTTTTGCAAGGCAGATTGGGAATCCATCCGAGCCCACCAAAACATAGATATAGGTAATTGATTAAAGTTTTCTATCAAGGAAAACGCTTTCTTTCTCTCTAATAAAAAAAGCCATGTTAAATTGTCGTTAATCAGTGTTGTTGTCCCGAACTTCGCTACATGGTTTGCTAGGTTTTCTGGATTATATAACTGGCTTGGATGTGCATGTGGTTCAATGTAGCCAGGGACCAAAAATTGTCCGGTACAATCCACTATTTCTGTTTCCTCATTGTATTGTTCTGGTAACTTATCTCCAACATAAACAATTCGATCGTTCAAAATCCATATATTTTTATTTAGCCATTCTTTTGTATAACCATTAAAATATGTGCCATTTTTTAGTACCAATGTTGGTGAAACTTCTCCTTCAATAACGGCTACATGTTCTCGTCTTTCGCGGTTTCTCCAGTAATGTCCATTTTCTAACATAAAAACAACTCTCCATTTATTTAACTACTATTTCCTTCATCTTATCATATTTTACTTTCACACACTAAAGTTTCCTTTTAAAAAAGATGAATTTTTTGTGACACACCTTTTTACACTGCTCTTTTCCTAAAGTTTGTTTTGTTCTAATGACACAGTAGAAGTATTTGCTTTGTCAAGAAGCGACATGTTTCATGAAACAGTTTTAACAAAGAAAAAAAGCATGCCCTTTTTCTAGCATGCCTCGATTGATCCTACGTATTGAGTTTAATTTTTGCCTATATCTTTTCGATAATAAAATCCTTCCGCTTGTTCCAGTGGCTGTAGTGTTTCGTACACTGCAGCGGTAGCAGTTTGCAGGGAACCTCCATTTGCGCCAACTAATAGAACTCTTCCACCATTGGACCGGTAACTTCCTTCCACTTGTTTTGTCCCTGCGTGAATAACAAAGGAGTCTTTACATACATTGATTTCCGGAAGTAAAACATCTTTCTCACAAGCTTGTGGGTAACCCTTCGAGGCGACAACAACTCCTGCACAAACCCCGTCTTTCCATTCTAAGCTTGGATCTTTTCCGGCCAAAACATCGAGAAATACCTGCAAGAGGTCATTTTCTAATAAAGGTAATACGACTTGTGTTTCGGGATCACCAAAACGTGTATTAAATTCAATTACCTTTGGCCCATCTTCCGTCATAATCAAGCCTGCATAAAGGATTCCTGTAAAATTCCGCCCTTCTTCCATCATCCCATTAGCTGTTTTCTGCATAATTGCTTCACAAGTAAATGCTAAATCTCTCGTAGATACATCAGAAACCGGAGCATAGGCGCCCATGCCTCCAGTATTTGGACCCTGGTCGTTATCATAAGCGCGTTTATGGTCTCTTGCTGTTACCATTGGATAAACATTATATTCATGAACAAATGCCATTAACGAAAATTCTTTTCCTTCCAAAAATTCTTCTATAACGACCTTTGGTGTTTCACCTTTCTGGGAAAAGACTTTTGCAATGAGCATATCATCGATCGCCTTTAATGCTTCCTCAATTGTTTCAGCCACAACAACGCCTTTACCTGCTGCTAATCCATCCGCTTTAATAACGATAGGTGCACCTTTTTTCTCAATATATGCTTTTGCCTCATTTGGATCAGTGAAGGTTGTATGTTCTGCTGTTGGGATATTATATTTTTTCATAAACTTTTTAGCGAAGTCTTTACTTCCTTCAAGCAAAGCAGCTTCTTTTGTTGGGGCAAAAATAGCTAGCCTGTTTTCTTGAAATCGGTTTGCTATACCAGCATTTAAAGGTGCTTCAGGTCCAACGATGGTTAAATCTATCTGACTTTCTTTAGCGAATGCTATTAATCCATCAAAATCCATTTCATCGATAGGTACACATGTAGCTTGTTTAGCGATACCTCCATTCCCCGGGGCAGCATATAAACCGGTAATCTCCTCGCTCTCCTTGAGCTTCATGATTATGCTATGTTCACGTCCGCCACGTCCCACAACTAATACATTCATTTGAATAAACACCCTTTATTTTTAATGTTTGAAATGACGCATACCTGTATAAACCATTGCTATTCCATGCTTATCACATACATCAATTGAATCTTGATCCCGTTTTGATCCACCAGGCTGAATGATTGCCGTAATACCAGCTTCAGCAGCAGCTTCGACCGTATCCGGCATTGGGAAGAATGCATCAGATGCAAGTACAGATCCTTGTGCTTTTTGTTTCGCTTGTTCAATGGCAATATTTGCCGCACCAATTCGGTTCATCTGGCCTGCGCCAACACCAATTGTTTGCTTATCCTTTGCTAGAACAATCGCATTGGATTTCACGTGTTTTACTGCTTTCCAAGCAAAAAATAGGTCGTTTAACTCTTTTTCTGTTGGCTGACGTTTTGTAGGATAAGATAATTGATCAGTCGTCAATTCTCCGGTATCCCTATCTTGCAGTAAAATTCCGCCTTTTACCGTAGAAATGCGCTTTGATTTTTTTTCCGTATGATCCATTGGCAGTTTTAACAAGCGAATATTTTTCTTTTTCGTTAAAATTTCTAATGCGTCATCCGTAAAACTTGGTGCAATCACGATTTCTAGAAAGATTTCACTTAACTGCTGTGCTGTTTCCACATCTATTTCTCTATTACAAGTGACAATCCCGCCAAAAATCGATGTAGAATCTGCTTCATAGGCTTTAGCAAATGCACTCGATATATTTGTTGACACACCAATACCACACGGATTCATATGCTTAACTGCTACAGCAGCAGGCTCATTATACTCAGCTATCATTTCAAGTGCTGCACTTGCGTCTTGAATATTATTAAAGGAGAGTTCTTTTCCATGGAGTTGCTCCGCTGTCGCCAGGCTCATCCCTGAACTTTTCACGTCCCGGTAGAAAGCTGCCTCCTGATGTGGATTCTCTCCGTAGCGAAGTGTTTGAACTCTTTCAAATGTAGGTGTATACGTTTTAGGGAAGGTCATCCCAGAGTCTTCTGTAAAGTATCCCGCGATCATGGCATCATAGTTTGCCGTATGTCTGAATACCTTTGATGCTAGCTCCTTGCGTTTTTCAACAGTTAATTCATTTTTCTCGATACCTTTTAATACTTGCTCATAGTCAGACGGATCAACAACTACAGTAATATTTTTAAAGTTTTTCGCAGCTGCACGTAACATCGTCGGACCGCCAATATCAATATTTTCAATAATTTCCGCTTCAGAAACACCTTCTTTAGCTAGTGTTTGCTTAAATGGATATAAATTGACAACTACTATTTCGATCGGATCAATTTTATGATTTTTCAGTTGTTCTTTATGGGACGGATTCTCCATGTCAGCTAATAAAGCCCCGTGAATAAACGGATGTAAAGTCTTCACTCGCCCATCCAGTATCTCAGGAAAATCTGTTACTGCCTCTACTGCTTTAACTGGGATATTTGCCTGTTGTATCTTTTTTAGTGTACCGCCAGTTGAAATAATTTCATATCCTAAATCAACAAGACCTTTAGCAAACGTTTCGATGTTTTCTTTATTAGACACACTAATTAGTGCTCGCTTTGTCATGAAAAAACTCCTCACTATTTGATTACTTTTTTAAAATAAGCTGCTTAACTACTTCCGGATATAATTGATGCTCTGTTTGCTGGATTCTTTGTTTTAATGTCTCTTTTGTATCACCCTGTAAAACTGGTACTTCTCGCTGAGCGATAATCGGTCCGGTGTCAACACCTTTATCTACAAAATGAACAGTGACACCCGTCTTGTCTACTCCGGCTTGATACGCGCGTTCGATTGCATCTTTACCTGGAAATTTCGGAAGTAGGGATGGATGAATGTTGATCATTCTACCTTCAAAAACATTTAAAAGGGTTGGCCCTACAATGCGCATATAACCAGCCAAAAAGATCCATTCAACCTTTGCTTCTTGCAGTTTTTCTACTATTTGTTTTTCATAAGCTTCTTTCGAATGAAATTCCTTTGGCTGACATACAAATGTCGAAATCCCTCTAAGATTTGCTTTGTCCACAACAACTGCACCAGGTTTATCACAAACTAATAGAACAATATCGCAAGCAAGATCTGCTTTATTTATGATTGCTTCGAAATTACTTCCCGTGCCAGAAGCAAATACAGCTGCTTTTTTACGCATGAGTAAAATGCACTCCTTCATTTGCTGTCACTGTTCCAATAACCGCTGCTTCTTCTCCTTTTTTCTTTAAAATGGACAGGGCGCTTGCCACATTGGACTCTGCCACAACAATTGCCATACCAATTCCCATGTTAAAAACGCCATACATATCTTGATCTGAAATATTCCCCTTTCCCTGTAAGAAGGTGAAAATTTCAGGAACATTCCAGCTAGTTCTATCTAGTTCCACTCCTAATCCTTCCGGAAGCATGCGTGGGAAATTTTCATAAAAGCCCCCTCCAGTTATATGAGAAATCCCTTTGACCGTTATTTTTTCTGTAACAGATTGTATTTGCTTTGCATATATTTTGGTCGGGGTTAACAGAATCTCGCCTAACGTCTTTGTAAATCCATCATAAACTTTAGATAAATCGAGATCCTCTATTATTTTCCGTACTAGTGAATAACCATTGGAGTGGATACCACTGGAAGGAAGGCCAATGATCACGTCACCTGCTTCGATAGATTCACCTGTTATCAGCTTCGATTTTTCAGCAATACCGACTGTAAATCCTGCTAAATCATATTCATTATCCGCGTACATGCTAGGCATTTCTGCGGTTTCTCCACCGATTAAAGCTGCTCCGGCTTCTATACACCCTTCAGAAACACCAGCAACGATTTGTTCAATGACAGCAGGATCATTTTGTCCACAGCCGATATAATCAAGGAAAAATAAAGGCTTAGCTCCTTGAGCAACAACATCATTTACACACATAGCCACTAAATCAATTCCAATTGTATGATGGCGATTTAATTGAAAAGCAAGCTTTAACTTCGTTCCCACGCCATCTGTTCCCGAAACGAGGACTGGTTCCTCATATTTCAAAGATGTTAATTCAAATAATCCGCCAAAGGCGCCAATTCCTCCAAGTACTTCTGAACGTGTTGTTTTGGCAATATGCTTTTTCATCCTCTCAACAGCTTCATAACCTTTTTCGACATCGACACCTGCATTTTTATAAACATCTGACATTTCAGCACATCCTCCAGCATTTTGTTAAGATTGCATACATGACTTATTTTTTTCTTTTTGATGAAGAACAGGGTAATTTCCTGTCATGCATGCATTGCAAATTCCTTGACTTGCAGTGCGTTTTTTAATAATTGCTTTTTCTAACCCTTTGGTAGATAAGTAAGCTACACTATCTGCTCCGATCTGTTTGCATATCTCATCAACGGAATAATTCGCAGCAATGAGTTCTTCTCTTGTTGACATATCAATGCCATAATAGCATGGGCTTTCGATAGGCGGTGAAGCAATACGTACATGAACTTCTTTCGCACCCGCATCTTTGATCATTTTGACAATCCTTCTTGAAGTTGTCCCTCTGACAATAGAATCATCAATCATGACAACCCGTTTCCCTTCCACAATCCCTCTTACAGGGGAAAGTTTCATCTTTACACCCTGCTCACGCAATTCCTGGGAAGGTTGAATAAACGTTCTGCCTATATATCTATTTTTAATGACACCCATTTCATAAGGTATCCCGCTTTGTTCAGCATAGCCGATTGCAGCTGATATACTGGAATCTGGTACACCTGTAACCACATCTGCTTCGGCAGGTGCTTCTTTTGCCAGTTCTATTCCCATTTCTTTCCTGGAAGTATGAACATTTACATAATTTAGATCACTATCGGGTCTCGATAAATAAACATATTCCATCCCACATATTCTGCGGGTTTCCCCTGAAGAAAAATAGGTGGATGTTACCCCAGTATTATTTATTGTTAAGAGTTCACCGGGTGAAACTTCTCGTTCGAAACTGGCACCTATAAGATCAAATGCACAAGTTTCTGATGCAATAACATACCCGCTGCCTAATTTGCCGATGGATAACGGACGGATCCCTTTTGGATCAAGTGCTACATACATTCGGTCTTCTTTTAACATTAAAAAGGCATAAGCACCAGTTACTTTCTGTAAAGCTTCGATAATAGCTTCCTCTGTTGTTTCTTTTTTGCTCCTTTTAATGAGATGAGCAAGTATTTCTGTATCCGATGAGGTTTGTAAAATACTCCCATCTTCCTCCAGCTCTCCCTTTAGTTCATACGCATTCATGATGCTTCCAACAAGCGCTAATGCCATGCTTCCTGTTTGGGAGCGAAATAGAAGTGGTTGCACACTATCTATTTCGTCTTCCGCCTTTTTGCCATAGCGAACATGCCCAATTGCTGCATGTCCGTTTAGTTCAGGAAACGATGCATCTTTAAACACATCATTAACTAAATCTAATCCTCTATGAAGTTTCAAAGTACTTCCATCGCTTACTGCAACACCAGCTCCATCCTGCCCACGGTGCTGTAATGCATGCAGTCCATAATACGTAATTTCCGCCGCCTTATGATGCCCCCAAATTCCAAACATTCCGCACTCTCCATTTATTCGTTAGATTTCAGCAAATTCGGGATAGACGCTTTCCAAATTTTGCTGAGTTCTTTTACTTCTTCCTGAATAACGTTCGCGTTGTTTGCTTTTATTACATATTGATTATCCTTTGTTACATAGCCAATCCGTTGTGCATGGTTTATCCTTTCTTCAAACTTTTGGGTATCTTCCTGTTTGACGGTTATGATAAACCGTGACTGTGACTCACTAAACATGGCGATAGTTAAATCCATACCTATTTCTACTTCAAATCCTAATTCTTTTTTGTTAAACACACTTTCTGCAAGTGCAATCGCTAGCCCGCCTTCAGCTATATCATGTGCAGATTGAATGATTCCTTCTTGAATTGCCCTGAGTAATTGGTTTTGAATTTTCGCCTCTGTTTGCAGATCAATGGTCGGAGCTTTCCCCTTATAAGAACCATCGATTAAATTTTGGAGTTCACTGCCTCCGAATTCTGCCCTCGTCTCACCAATTAAATAAATGACATCTCCAGCTTCTTGAAAAGAACTTGGTGTAATATGTTCCAAAGACGCATGCAATCCCACCATTCCAATAATTGGTGTTGGGAAGATTGCTTTTCCTTTGGACTGATTATACATCGAAACATTCCCGCTGATAACAGGTGTATCCAGTGCTAAGCATGCATCGCTAATACCTTCTATACTTTTTTCCATTTGCCAAAATACTTCTGGATTCGTTGGATTTCCGTAATTTAATCCATCTGTTAAAGCTAAAGGCTTTGCACCAGAGCAAACAAGATTACGAGCCGCTTCTGCAACAGCAATTTTTCCACCTGTTTCAGGATCCAGATAAATATAGCGAGAATTACAGTCTGTAGTGATCGCAATCGATTTGTCCGCTCCATCGATGCGCACAACTGCTGCATCTGAACCTGGAGACTTAATTGTATTCCCTTGCGCAGTTGAATCAAATTGGTTATACACCCACTCTTTGCTTGCAATCGTTGGCTGTTTAAGCATTTGTTTTAAAACTTCCGCATGATTTTCTACTAGGGGTATGTCCGTTTCCAACTCTTGAAACTGGCTGTAATAATCAGCTACTTTCGAAGGCATGTGGTAAACTGGTGCCTCTTCAGCTAGTGCATCAACCGGTACATCAGCTACTACCTGATCATGGTGCTTAATCCGAAATCTTTTCTCTTCAATTACTTCACCAATTGCTGCCGCTTCGATATCATGCTTCGTAAAAAGGTCTATAACCTCTTGTTCGCGTCCTTTAGCTACCACAAGCAACATACGCTCTTGTGATTCCGATAACATAATTTCGTAAGCATCCATATTCTTTTTTCGCAATGGAACTAAATCAAGATCCATTTCAATGCCTGTCCCTGCTGCACTTGCCATTTCACTAGCAGAAGAAGTTAGTCCTGCTGCGCCCATGTCTTGCATACCCACTAATGCATCGGATTGAATCACTTCTAAACAAGCATCAATTAGTCTTTTCTCTATATGCGGATCCCCTAGTGCTACTGCTGATTTATTCTCTTCAGATTCTTCACGTTCACCTGAAGAAAATGTTGCCCCATGAATCCCATCTCTGCCAGTATCTCTTCCGGCATAAATCACCGTATTTCCAACTCCAGATGCAACACCTTTTTGAATATCTTGATGGTTAATGAGTCCAATACACATCGCATTCACAAGCGGATTTTCCTCATAACAATCATCGAATTGTACTTCTCCGCCAACGGTAGGAACTTCTAATGTATTTCCATAGTGAGCAATTCCACGTGCCACCTCTGTTACTAAATGGCGTGTCCGCTCCGTCGTTAAATTGCCAAATCTTAGTGAATTCATTAATGCAATAGGCTTTGCTCCCATTGAAAAAACGTCGCGCACAATGCCTCCGACACCGGTCGCAGCACCTTCGAACGGTTCAACAGCAGAAGGGCTGTTATGACTTTCGAGTTTAAAAACAACAGCTTGATTATCGCCAATATCAACAACCCCTGCACCTTCACCAGGGCCTTGGATAACATGAGTTCCTTTTGTAGGAAACTTTTTTAATAAAGGTTTTGATGTTTTATAACTGCAATGTTCCGACCACATCGCTGAAAAGATACCTGTTTCCGTATAGTTCGGACGGCGTTTTAAAATGTTTTTAATCATTTGATATTCTTTTTCACTTAAGCCCATGTTCTTATATAATTGTTCATTTTCAATTTGCTCAGGTTTCATATTGTGCGCTGTCATTATAAACACATCTCCTTCATTTTTCACCGTTTTCAAATTCTGCTTTTGTATCAATCACTGCACCATTTCTTCAAAATTGCTTATTACTTGCTGTAATTTTTTTGTGGTTTCTGCAATAAATGTGACATGCCCCATTTTACGTTTTTCTTTCGCTTCATCTTTACCGTACAAATGAATGAAACCTTCAGGAGATTTTCGCATTGCTTGTAAAATTGCTTGTAAATCCTCTCCTAAAATATTGATCATGGAAGCGGGTTGTAAGAGTTTTACTGACATTAGTGGTAATCCGCAAATTGCACGAATATGCTGGGTGAATTGCGAAATATTACACGCTTCTATCGAATAATGGCCTGAGTTATGAGGCGTGGTGCCATCTCATTTAGATACACTGTTTCATCCTTTACAAACATCTCAATTGCAAATGTACCAACGATATTCATTTGATTTGCTAAGACACCTGCAGCATGAATTGCTTTTTCTTTCACTATCTCGCTAACAGACGCCGGTACTGTAGTTTGATAAAGAATATGTTCCTTATGGTCATTCTCTGCAATAGGGAAAAATGTTATTTCTCCAGATTGTGATCGGGTAAATATAACGGATATCTCTTTATCAAACGAAACCCATTCTTCGATAATGCAGTGTTCATTTTGCTCCGCAAAGTGGATGGCTTCTTTTGCATCTTCTTCTGCCCGTATCTTTATTTGTCCTTTTCCGTCATAACCGCCGCTGCATGTTTTAATGACCGATGGAAAAGAAATGTGTTTTAATGCATCTTCACAAGCTCTGCCATTTGTTACGATAGAAAAGTTCGGAATAGGTAAATCTGCTTCTCTCATTATCTTTTTTTCTCTTTCACGATTCTGTGTTACTTCTAGAGCAAAAGCACCTTGAGGCAGTTTTCCTTGTTGTTCCATGTAAGCTGCTGCCTCAAGATCAACATTTTCAAATTCATACGTCACAACATCACTACATTCTGCTAACTGCTTGATCGCATCCATATCGTCATATGCTGCAGTTATTTGCTGATCTGCTAGTTGAGCGGTTGGGCAATTTGGAGTTGGATCAAGTACAACAATTTGATAGCCCATTTGCTTTGCAGCTACGGCCATCATCCGGCCGAGCTGTCCACCGCCGATAATACCGATTGTACCTGGCGGAAGGATAACTTTTGATCCTTGGTTATTCTTTTGCAAGGTCCTCCCTCATTTCTTCTACTTTGATTTGCATCTTTTTTCGATATTCCGTTAATCTTTCTGCAGCATCTTTATCAAAGGCGCTAATGATTTGTGCAGCAAATATTCCTGCATTTGTAGCACCGGCTTTTCCAATTGCCATTGTTGCGGTCGGTACACCACCTGGCATTTGTACGATGGAAAGCAAAGAATCCATTCCGTTTAATGCTTTACTTTGTATTGGAACACCAATAACAGGAAGTGTTGTCTGTGAAGCAACCATACCTGGCAAATGCGCTGCACCACCGGCACCTGCAATAATCACTTTAAATCCACGTTCACGCGCTGACTTTGCATACTTAAACATCTCATCAGGTGTGCGATGTGCTGAGATTACATCTTTTTCAAATGGAATCTCTAACTCTTCAAGGACTGCACAAGTATGTTGCATCGTCTCCCAGTCTGAAATACTGCCCATAATCACACCAACCGCTGTCATAAAATCCCTCTTTCTTTTTAGTTGATTAACCTATCTAAATAAAAAATCTATCCATTTTCTCCATTTCAAATGAGAGAAGATGAATAGATACGCGCACAACGATTAGATCATTGCATAAGGCAATGACTCACCTTCCCTCATAGTTCAGCATTTACGGTGCTGAGTAGAAACATTTGGGCCTTATTCCCAAAAATATATGAGGAACCGTATTTAATTCTACGTTAAGAATAGCAAAAAACAAAGGGGCTTGTCAATTAAATATCGAACATTTATTTAACGTTAATACTAAATGTTCGGTTTTTACTCATGTACACGACACGCTGCGGCATCTACTTTCATTTTCACGGAATAAAACGCTTTATTTAAGTCAAACTAACAATACGCTGAGAATATAGAAAGGGGAATGAAATGAAAAAAGCAACTTCCGTTTTTTGGATCACACTAAGCATTACATTTATCATTTCTTTATGGGGAGCACTTTCGCCCGTAGGCTTTGAAAACATTACAAATACGGTGATGAATTATATTTCAGTTCGTTTCGGCTGGTATTATTTATTACTTGTTACATTTTTTGTGGTGTTTTGTATCTTTTTAATTTTTAGCCCATATGGAAAAATAAAACTTGGTAAACCTCGTGACAAACCAGAGTTCAGCTATCCGACTTGGATTGCCATGCTCTTTAGCGCTGGTATGGGAATTGGACTAGTGTTTTATGGGGTAGCTCCCCAGTCTCTCACTATATAAAAACACCTCCCATGGCCGAACCTGGCACAAAAGAGGCGCTAGAGGATGCACTAAGAGTTACTTTCTTCCATTATGGCATTCATGCATGGGCAATATATGGTTCGATTGCCCTGGTACTTGCTTATTTTACATTTCGACATGGAAAACCAGGGTTAATCAGTAAAACACTCGAACCTCTATTTGGTGACAAAATGAATACATTCTGGGGATTACTCGTTGACATTATTGCCGTAATGGCAACGATTGTTGGTGTAGCTACTACACTCGGATTCGGAGCTACACAAATTAATGGCGGTCTCTCTTATTTGCTGGGAATTGGCAATGAATTTTGGGTCCAGCTACTCATCATCCTTGCTGTAACTGTTTTATTCATGATCTCTGCCTATACAGGTCTTGGTAAAGGAATAAAATATTTAAGCAATACGAATATGTCATTAGCGGGGCTGTTATTTATCGCTACATTAATTTTAGGGCCAACCCAGTATATTTTGAACTCCTTTACTAACTCGATGGGGGAATACATTCAAAAACTTCCAGTCGAAAGTTTTCGAATCGCACCAAATGATAGTGAAGGGATCCAGTGGGTTAGAGACTGGACCATTTTCTTTTGGGCCTGGTGGATTGCATGGGCTCCATTTGTTGGTATATTTATAGCCCGGGTATCAAAGGGGAGAACGATTAGAGAATTTTTATCTGGAATCCTTATCGTTCCAACGGTTGTTAGTCTTTTGTGGTTCTCAACGTTTGGAATGTCGGGGGTTAAGGCGCAAAATAGTGGTGCAGATATTGCAGGCCTACCGGATGAACAGGCACTATTTGGTATGTTTGATCATTTTCCGTTTGGTGTCGTTTTATCGATACTCGGTCTCATGTTAATTGGAACGTTTTTTATTACGTCGGCAGATTCTGCTACTTTCGTGTTAGGTATGCAAACGACAAACGGTTCCTTATCTCCCTCAACAACAATCAAATTCGTATGGGGCTTTGCCCAGTCTACAATAGCTGCCGTTCTACTTTATACAGGTGGTTTGCAAGCTTTACAAAATGCTTTGATATCTGCTGCATTTCCATTTTCAATCATCATGTTTCTAATGATAATTTCTTTTTATAAAGCATTGAGTAAAGAGCAAAAAAAGTGAAATAGACTGTCGAGAATGACAGCTTATTTCACTTTTTCTAAACATTTTCATGTACCAAACTATTTTTTATCACTGGATTTGCTAGTTCCTTTATTATTCAATAATTTTCCCTTTCGCACTTGCTTTACCCAAAATCCCCCATGAATTTGCTTCGGTTCATAAGAAATAATGAAAGCTTTCGGATCCAAATGTTTTATTGTCTCATAAAGTTTCAATTCATATTTTCTTGGTGTTAAAATTTGCATGGATAATCTGTCGCCTTCCATTCCATAAGCATACCAGCTTGTTACTCCGTAGCCTTTATCGCGCAATTTTCGTGTGAATTCAATATCTGGGTAAGAGGATATAACATTTACCGTTATGTACCCAAGTGCGAGCTTTTCTTCAATTTTTGTCCCTACAATTACACCAATAGCAAAGCCGACTGCATATGCAATGATGTTTTGAATTTCATTTAAGTTATCAAGCACCAGACCAAGTCCTAGTACATACATTACAATTTCAAACATACTCACAAATGCAGCCAAGTAGCGCCGGCCTTTCAATGTTAAAATCATACGCATCGTTGAAAATGTTACATATACGATATTAATTATTAAAATAATGGCGACCATTACATATGCATTGCTAAGCAAAACAATACCACCTTTTTTCTTATAACTTCTTTCTCATGTATGTGCAGAGGACAAAATTTTAATTCACACGTTAATGTTTCCACATATGGGTTACATTCATAACCCTTTTTTACTTGAATCATTCCAAAGCGTTTATTCGTTATTTGGTCCATATACCCGTCTACGCACAGAGGACTCCTGACCACGCAACCTTTTCCGCAAGGTTTTTTTCCAGTTTTCAGCAAGCAGTTCACAGGATGCTAATTCATCGGCTAGGCGAAGATCTTTTTTATATACATGCATCACTTCATTAGCAGCGGCTATCGACCATTGCGGGTATGGGCGTTCGATTAATTCTAGATCCAATTCCGGCTGGACATACCCCTCTTGTAGTACTCGATAATACCAACCGGTTTTTCCGGTTTTTTGAATATCGAGTGCAAAATCTTTTTTACGGTATCTGCGTGCTGGTCTCCAACACGGTTGACGCGGCTGTGAAACCTGGATTACAGCATCACCAAACTTATACGTATCACCAATGTATACCGTATATTCATCCATTTCAAGTACAGCAAGGTTTTCTCCCATTCCTCCGATATCGATCGATGCTAATGCGAGGTCTTCTCTCCAGAATGTATAATGTTTAATAGGGTAAGCAAATAAAGCCTTTTCAGGACCTCCATGGCGTTTTTTGTCGCCTACTTCATCATTAGACAATCCTGTTTTTCCTAGCCAAAGTTGTCTAGTGGTTTCTGTTTTAAATATTCCTGTTTCCCATGGTTTATCCATTGGGTCACTTGCATTTGGATCCCCCAGTTTTTTTGCTTTACCAGTAAAAATTTTGTGTACAAATGGCTCTTCGTTCATGTCATCAACCCCCTGTCTATGATATAGTTAATTGGATAATTAACTATATTTTACTCGATTTAGCACATTTTTGTAAGCAGTATCGATTCGCTGGAGGTTAAGAGATATGAAATTACATAAAGCGATATTCGCTGGAGGCTGTTTCTGGTGTATGGTCAAACCGTTTGATCAATGGAATGGGATTCATCATGTTATATCCGGCTATACAAACGGACATGTCGAGCATCCTTCCTACGAGGATGTCAAAAGTGGGAGAACAGGACATTATGAAGCAGTAGAAATAACGTATGACCCTGCTATTATTTCTTATAAAGAAATTCTTCAAGTGTATTGGCGTCAGATCGATCCTACAGATGACGGCGGACAATTTCATGATCGCGGGGATTCGTATCGGACAGCAATATTTTATCATAATGAAGAAATGAGAAAAATAGCAGAAGCATCCAAAAAAGAATTAGAACAAAGCGGGAAATTTTCAAAACCAATCGTCACTAAAATTTTACCTGAAAAGATATTTTATCCTGCAGAAGACGAACATCAGGATTTTTATAAAAAGAATGAGAAGGTCTATAAAGAGGACCGGGAAAAATCAGGCAGGGATAAGTTTATTCAAGATATATGGGGTAATTAATGTAGATACAGTTAGAACGTATGCGTAAGGAGCGAATTTTTTGTCAAAACATGAATCATTAGTACCATTAAAAATGTTATTGTTCAGTTTCCATGCAACAAACACGATTATACTTAGTTTCCTACCGTTATATTTACGTTATAAAGGCTTGAATGGAACAGAGATAGGCTGGGTACTGGCGGTTGGCCCGTTAGCCTCTATTTTTGCACAACCTTTTTGGGGCTATATGAGTGATAAACATAAAACAGTAAAGCGGGTTCTTTTAGTCTGTATTGGCGGTTTGCTAATTAGCAGCATTCTCTTTTTCCAAATGAATACATTGCTTTCGATTATCCTAATGGGAGCCATTTTTTATTTCTTTACAACACCAATAGGCGGTCTTGGAGATAGTTTAGCTCAACGACGAGCCAATGAATTACAAGTCTCCTTTGGAACGATACGAACGTGGGGATCAATTGGATTTGCCACCTCAGCCCTCATTATCGGGGAAATCCTCTCAAGAATTGGTGTGCAATACATGATTTACCCCTATTTATTCTTTGGAACGATTGCACTCATTGTTGCAATTAAGTTAAAAGATGTAAAAGTGGAATCAGATCCAATTCAATTAAAGGACGTTAATAAGCTATTTAAAAACAAATCATTCGTTATTTTCCTATTTCTTATGATCTTTTTAACGATTTCACATCGCGCAAATGATAGTTTTATTGGTCTATATATAACTGAACTTGGTGGAAGTGAAAGTTGGGTTGGGTTAGCCTGGTTTATTGGTGTTGCTAGTGAAGGGGCAGTTTTTGCCTTTGCCGGATTCTGGTTCCGGAAATATCACCCATTAATTTTCGTTATTGTGGCTGGAGTACTATACAGTATACGTTGGTTTCTTTATGCTGGTGCAGATGATCCAATGTATATCATTGCACTTCAAGTACTCCACGGGTTAACTTTTGGCACTTTCTATTTAGCAGCATTTGATTATGTCACTCGTCTTATCCCAAAAGATTTGACAGCAACTGGACACCTCGTCTTTTACGCTGTGTTTTTCGGGGTATCAGGCATTGTTGGATCCCTCGCTGGCGGAGCAATTATGGATATGTTTAGCTTAGGGACCTTATATTTCTATATGGGAGTCTTATCTTTAGTTGGAACAATATGTTTAATGGCTTATCATCTACTTCCTTATGGCAAAAGCAGCCCAGTCCGCAAGACTGAGTAAAATAAAATGGCTATAAAGAACTTCGAGCTTGCAGAAGTCTTTATAGCCACTTTTTTATTTTTAGTTAACTTAAGAAAATAAAATAAAGGAGAAAGATCAAAAATAATATATACATGATTCCATTAATTTCTTTCGAACGGCCTTTTAAAATCATTGTGATCGGATAAAAGATAAAGCCAATCGCAATCCCTGTCGCAATACTATACGTAAGCGGCATCGTAATAATTGTAAAAAAGGCTGGAACTGCAACTTCAAAATGATCCCACTCAATATTTTTTAACGAGGAGGACATGAGAACTCCAACAATGATTAAGGCTGGTGCTGTTACTTCTGAAGTGATCACACTTAGTAAAGGAGAAAAGAATAAGGACAAGATAAAGAACCCTGCTGCAACAACCGCTGTAAAACCAGTACGGCCTCCTGCTCCAACCCCTGCAGTGGATTCAATATAGGAAGTAGTTGTTGACGTTCCTAAGATAGATCCCGCCACCGTTGCCGCAGAATCAGCGAATAAAGCCTTTCCTGCTCGAGGTAGTTTATTATCCTTCATCAAGCCCGCTTGTGTTGCTACAGCCACTAATGTTCCAGCAGTATCAAAGAAGTCAACAAATAAAAAAGTTAAAATAACAACTAGCATTTCAATTGTAAAAATATCACCGAAATGAACGAAAGCTTGTCCAAACGTTGGTGCTAAACTAGGTACTTCCCCTACAATTTCTCCGATTCCATTTGGGGCATCAATAAGTCCGACCATAATTCCGATAATCGCAGTCATGACCATGCCATAAAATATGCCCCCTTTTATATTTAAAGTCAGCAAAATGACAGAAACGATAATTCCGAAGATCGCTAGTAATACAGGCGGAGACGTTAAGTCACCTATGCCTACTAATGTTGCTTCATCGCCAACGATAATCCCAGCATTTTGGAATCCAATAAACGCAATATATAAACCTATCCCAGCTCCGACAGCCATTTTCAAATTTGCAGGGATTGCATTAATTATTTTTTCGCGGAGCCCGGTTAACGTTAAAACAATAAAAATTAGTCCTGATACTAGTGCACCGGATAAAGCTGTTTCCCACGGAATTTCATACCCCAGCATTACCGTATAGGCAAAAAAAGCATTCAACCCCATCCCGGGTGCTAAAACAATTGGATATTTTGCAATAAGCCCCATAAATAACGAACCAATTGCAGCTGCTATTGCTGTTGCAGTAAATACGGCACCTTGATCTATTCTTGTAACTCCTTCTGGTAGTTCCTCAACTCCTACCAGAGCTAACGTTGCTGGAATAACGAATAAAACATACGCCATAGCAAGAAACGTTGTTAAACCGGCAATAAATTCGGTTTTATAATTCGTTCCCAATTCTTCAAATTGAAAAAACTTTTTCATTGCATTGTTCCTCCTCGTATGACCCAATTTTTCCCACACAGGAAAAAAACACCCCTGGATAGTAACCAAGGGTGCTACCGTAAACAAAACAAGAAAAAGTAATTCAATAAATAGATGTAATTACATTTACCTGCGTAGTCAGACCATTTACGGTAGTCTGGTAGAAACTTTGGGCCTTATCCCCTAAATTATACGCAAACTGTTTTATTCATTTTTTTCATAAAGTTGATTTTAATCCAGTCTTATTCCCACTCAATTGTTGCTGGTGGCTTACTTGTAACATCATAAACAACACGATTAATATGTTCAACATCATTTACAAGACGTGTAGAAATCTTCTCTAAAACATCCCAAGGGATTCGCGCCCAATCAGAAGTCATTCCATCGACAGATGTAACTGCACGAATTCCAATTGTGTAATCATATGTTCTGGAATCCCCCATCACGCCCACACTTCGGATATTTGGAAGAACAGTAAAATACTGCCAGATATCACGTTCTAATCCAGCTTTTGCGATCTCTTCACGCAAAATAGCATCCGATTCACGAACAATTTTTAATTTTTCTTCTGTTACTTCACCGAGCACTCGGATAGCTAAACCTGGTCCAGGAAACGGCTGACGCCATACGATATGATCAGGAATACCTAATTGTGTACCTAGTTCACGTACTTCATCTTTAAATAAAGCATTAAGAGGTTCGATTAACTCGAATTCCATATCTTCAGGAAGACCGCCGACATTATGGTGTGACTTGATCGTTTGGGCTGTTTCCGTACCGCTTTCGATAATATCTGTATATAACGTACCTTGAGCAAGAAAATCGATCTCTTTTATCTTAGAAGCCTCATCATCAAAGACATAAATGAATTCATTCCCAATGATTTTTCGCTTCATTTCAGGATCGCTGACATTTTTCAACTTAGACAGAAAACGTTGCTGTGCATCAATTTTAATGATATTCATATGAAAGTCATCAGCAAAAGTCTTCATGACATCATCAGCCTCATTTTTGCGCAGTAATCCATGATCAACGAAAATACATGTGAGCTGATCTCCAATCGCTTTATGAATTAACGCTGCAACTACGGATGAATCGACACCGCCGCTTAAAGCGCACAATACTTTGCGATTTCCGACTTTATCTTGAATTTTCTTTACTTCCATTTCGATATAATTTCCAATTGTCCAATTTCCCTCACAGCCACATACATCGAATACAAATTGGTTCAGCAGGTTTGTTCCATATTCTGTATGACGAACTTCTGGGTGGAATTGAACACCAAAAAGTGATTTTTCTTGATGACTGAAAGCAGCTATTGGAGTAGATGGACTTGTAGCATCAATTTGGAAGGATGATGGCGTCTCCACCACTTTATCCCCATGGCTCATCCAAACGACTTGATTCTTTGGTGCATCTTTAAACAGAAGTGCATCATGACTAAGATTAATGTCTGCTTTTCCATACTCACGGTGTTTATCCTTTTCAACCTTTCCGCCAAAATGCAGTGCCATTAATTGCATACCATAGCAAATACCTAATATAGGAATGTCTAGATCAAAAATGCCTTCATCACAACGATAGCTGTTTTCATCATAAACACTATGAGGACCACCAGAGAAAATGATTCCTTTAGGGTTCATGCGCTTAATCGCTTCAGCTGTCAATTTATGTGAGTGTAATTCACTATATACACCAAGTTCCCTAATTCGTCTAGTAATTAATTGGTTGTATTGACTTCCAAAGTCGAGTACTAAAATCATTTCACTATTATCCATGTTTTCTCCCCTAACTGCCGTAAAATAGTATGCGATCTAATTAAAAGCAAAACTTCGTGCGTCTGCTTAATTTTATCTTCTTATTCTACTAAGCAACAAACACCTGGTCAACCCATAACACATTTAATTAAATCTTTCCATAATTTCGTTAGTTGTATTTCGTTTGTAACATACACTTCATCATTATATAAAATTCGTTCGTAACCGTATGTTAAGAGACGCATATTACTAAAGGCATAATAACGATCAATTCTGCTTGCGTATTCCCTTAGCGTCTCATCGGGATGTTTCCCCATCCCTTTTCGCTGCAAAATTTTTAATAAATGATGGTAAGCATCCTGGTAATTATTAACACTCTGTTTTCGCTTCAATTTCATTGTGAAAAAAATGGTTAACCAACGATATCGCATTATATATAGTATAACAAATAAAAGGGCAAAACTAAGCATAAACAAAATGAAAGATTTTCCATTCTTTTGATTTTCACTCGATTCTCTTTTATTTGTCTTGTCATTTTCTCCACTCTTTGAATCAACTGGAACGGCTTGATTTTCCATTATTTCTTTATCTGACGTTTCCTTAATTTTCCCCTTATCTTCATTTGTCGTATAAAAATCAGATAAGTTAGAAAAACCTTGTGTCGGTTCAAATGGAACCCAGCCAATTTCTGGAAAATATACTTCCACCCAGGAGTGTGCATTTGCATTGGTAACTTCATAAACATTTTTACCATTTGATCCTTCTTTAATCCTCTCTCCACTCGTAAATCCTTTTACCCATCTAGATGGGATATCCAGTGTCCTGAGCATAACAATCATAGCAGTGGAATAATTATCACAATACCCCTCTTTCGAATCAAATAAGAATTGATCAACATAGTCCTGATCTTCCCCTGGTACAGGTACATTGCTTGTTTGATAAACGAAACCATTTTTCCCAAAATATTGCTCAATTGCACGCGTTTTATCATAGCGGTTGTGATAAGCAGCCGTTATTTCTTCCGCTAACGCTTCCACACGATCAGGTAATGAAGAAGGAAGCTGTGTATAAGTATCAGCAATAGCGGCCGGGTCTACTTCACTTGCATCCCTTAATGTCTCTACCGAAAAAGAGGGGTGATCATAGGTGATTTTATAACTTTTCAGATTCGTATTTTTATTCATTTGTGATTGAATTTCTCCAGTTTTTTCATCTAATTGAAATTGCACATGTTTATCTGCATTCACCTCATTAACACCATACGGGTATACGAGTTTTTCGAGCATTGCATGGTCACTAAACTCAAGTGTTGCTTCCGATTGTTCGGTTTCCACTTTATCTGAAAAAGTACGTAAAGAAATCTGCCCTTCCCTTTGTGTTTGATAATTATGTGATGTAGACGTTTTCCATCCTTTTCCCGTATAAACATCCTTTGTTTCTATCCGCCAGTAGTGATCTTTCGTATCTGTTGCGGTGAAAACGGTACTGTAATCTTGGACAAACGAACCACCTAGTTGAGAATCGTTTTCCCCGTATCCAACCTTTTGTACGGTAGAACTTGGATCTTGCATCGTTTTAGCTGCAAATTCAATAAGTGGGGTAGGATTGGTCCACTTTGAATCAAAAACAGGTGTCACATATCCAATCAGAGCTGCCAGAAACACAACACTAACCAGTGGGACCGTCCAATTCTTCTTCCAAGACAACTGAACAGATTCGCCCTCTACTTCTTTGACAAGATTAGCCATACCTAAAGTAATAAACGCAATCGTAAAAGTTCTGATAGCTGGTATCCCGGCATCATACACAGTGAAAGCGTTTAGAGCAATTAAATACAGATACGTCATGAAAACAAAGAGGTATACCTGCTTCGTGGTTACAAACCAGTAATCTATTAAATAACTCATCAGCCAAATGAAAACGAGCAGCAATACATTCTGGAACAAGGGGGTTACATCGTACCACTGCTGGTCTAAAAGCATTCGGATATTAAAGATAATCTCCGAATATAATTGGTTAATCCATGAACTACCAAGAAACATTTGGTCTAAAAAGAATAACCAATGGATAATAAATAGAAAACCAAAACCTTTAAGTAAGAAAGATAAGAGCCAACTTCCATTGCTCCAGTCGATCCTTCCGGCCCTTGATTGATGTGTACTCCGAACAGGTTGTTTCTCCGCTTCGGTTGATGTTTTGATTCTCCGGTAGATGCTCCCGCGCTCTGGTCGATATCCGTCTCGTTGCGGTCGATATTTCCCCTCTCCAGTTGATATTTCCGATCTCCGGTTAATATCTTCGCTTCCCGGTTGATATCCCCATCCTTCGGTCGATATTTTCTCCATCTGGTTGATATTTTCTTGTTCTAGTTGATATCCGCTACTTTCTGGTCGCCCTCCTCGCCTTATTTCTGCTCTCTGATCAATGTGCATTCGCAAAAAAGAAATACCAAAACAATACATCGTATACATTATAAATAAAGTTAGACTGCCTTTCCCACTAATTCTTTCGATTGGATAAATCCATTCTAAAAAAAGAAAAAAACCACTTACATACAAAATAGAGGTAGAGCCCCATAGCATTTTATGTTGCTTTTGAAACCTCATATTCCATTCACCTCGATTGGGTTTTTCACTAATTGTTTTTCAGAAATCAGTCTAACTTCAATCCCATACCCATGTAATCTATCAATGCGTTGGTAATCTCTTTGATAGATCATTGCAGAAGGTTGAACCAAAAAGAGAGCAATGCTTGTTGATCGCTGTTTTAATTCTTTTAGTGTCTGTCCTAATGCTTCATTCAAATTGTTCGTAACAATCCATAGACTAGGTGGACTTTTCATTGTCATTGATGCTTCTTTCAATAAATTGGCAAAAGGACGCTTTCCATTTGGGTGGATTTGTGCTAGATGATTGCGTACATCATGATGCTGTTTTGGAAAATAGTGTATTTCTTTATCAACAGTTAATAAACCCGCAGTAACCGACTGCCTGTGCAGTGTCTCTATAAGCGAAGTAGTCACCTCTACTGCTGCTTCGAAAGCTAAATGGTTCATTGCATGATCATAACAACTATCTAAAATGACTACAGTGTCTACACTTTTTTCTTGTTCAAATTCTTTTGTCATTATTTTGTTTTTGCTTGCAGTTTGTTTCCAGTCGATCCAAGAAAATTTATCTCCTGGAATATACTCCCTACTTCCTGAAGCTATATTGATATTTTTAAAGTGTAAAGCATGCGAAGATAGTGACCCTTGTGCAATCGTATTATTCGGTTCTTGTAAACAGATAGGACGTTCATTTGGATAAACGATGAGGGAATCGGTCACTTGAAAAACATGCTCCTTTTTTATAAAACCAAACATATCCCCCGTTCTAATCCGAATTGCCTGTAGCTGATGTATTCCTCGCGGCAGTTTCTGTATATCATAAGGAATTTCAAATTCTCGCTTAAAACCCGGGAAAACAATTCGTTTTGACGTACGCTCCACATGTAACCGGTTGGGATTATTCAAGTAGTGATATTTCGCTTCACGCGTATCTATCTTTTGTAAGGAAAATGGAAATACCTCTTCTATCTTACAATAGGATAATGGGAAGCCTATTCTCCTTTGAATGTTTAGTTTTATTGAAATTGATTCACCTGCCCGTATACGATTTCGTGATAGTATTCGACGGACGTTCCATCCTCCCACTCGGTAAAAAAGCATTCCTAACTGGTAAAGGGCAATAGGAAGGAAACTAAACAATAAAAAGCCGCTCACAAAATCACTTTGAAACATAGCGCCTACAAAAAGGATAGAAAGAGGCAAAATAATAGATAGCAAGTTTCCCATAAATCTAAATAATGCTTTCATCCGCTAAACTTCCTTCGGATCGGTATATTTGTATTTTTAATAATAGAGACAATAGTCTGCTCTCTGTCTACCCCATCATAAGTTGCCTCATGTGTTAGAGTGATTCGATGTGAAAGTACAAATGGCGTTAAATATTTCACATCATCAGGAAGTACATAATCACGGCCTTTGACAAATGCGAATGCCTGAGAAGCTTTCATTAATGCAATCGAAGCTCTTGGGCTGGCACCAAAATGAATGGCATGGTGATTTCTTGTGCTAGAGACCAATTTTAAAATGTACCATTGGATACTTTGATCGATGTATATTTCTTTTACCTCTTCCTGAAGCGTTATCAGTTCTGCTTTGGAAATTACTGATTGAAGGGATTCAATTGGATGATTTTTTGTTGTTCGCTCAAGCATTTCCAATTCCTCTTCTAGCGTTGGATAGCCCAACTTCAATTTCAGGAGAAATCGGTCAAGCTGTGCTTCCGGAAGTGGGTACGTCCCTTCAAATTCAACTGGATTTTGGGTAGCCATGACAAAAAAAGGCCGCTGAAGCAAAACCGTATTCCCATCAACGGTAACTCTCTTTTCTTCCATTCCTTCTAGTAAGGATGACTGTGTTTTTGGAGAAGAACGATTGATTTCATCAGCAAGAACGACATTTCCAAGAAGTGGTCCTGGTCTATACTCGAATTCCATTTCTTTTGGGTTATAAATCGATATCCCCGTGATGTCAGAAGGCAATAAATCCGGGGTGAATTGAATTCTTCTAAAATCACAATCTAATGACTTTGCTAATGCGCGGACAAGCATTGTCTTCCCAACACCAGGAACATCTTCAAACAAAACATGTCCTTGTGCTAATAAGGCGACTAAACTCAATACTGTTTCGTCTTGCTTTCCAATCATTACTTTACTTATATTTTCTAATACAATGTCTATTTTTTTATGATATTTCATCGTTTCTTTGATCATCTTATTCATCCTCCATCCCATACTACTAGGTGATTAATATTCATTCGTATGTAATGGAATCTAGTATTTGCAAAAAGGACGCATTTTATACTAGTATAGGAGAGATAAGTTTAATTGTTTGAATAAAGTGGAAATACATATGGAACAATAAGAATCGAAATATAAAGGAGGCTAGTAAATAATATGATGTGGGTAGGAATTGGATTATCTGTTATTGGAATTGCATTTTTCATTCTAGTCATTTTATTAATGGAACCTTTAAACAATTTAGCTGAAACGCTTAAAAGCTTAAAGGGAACGACTGACAAACTTCCTGAGAATGTTGATAAAGTATTCAGCGAAACAACCGATATCTTTAAGACAGCAAAGGGAACATTAAGTGATGTTAATGAAAAACTAAACACATTAAATCCTATATTCAACATTGTGAATGACATTGGAGAAGCATCTCAAAAGCTATCATCCTCTCTTTCAAAAGCGAGTAAAGCCTTTAAGGAAAATACATCTGATCCAAACAACGTAATCCACCGCAATAATTTAGAAAGTTTATACGGCGGTGTAGCACTTGTCTACTATCTTCTTAAAGGAAAAAAGAAAAAATAACAAAAATCTTCCCCAACACAAATGTTGAGGAAGATTTTTATTTTTTCCGTCTTTTAAATAATCTTGAACGGAATGCGCTTTTTTCGGATTCTCCTGCGTCTTCTCCAGACGCTTGTTTTCTTTTGAAGATTGGGTTACTCGCTAGAGAAGAGGCGAAGCCGCGAGTTGCTTCAGTCACATCTTCTACAGCATAAAATAATGGACTCAATGTACGCATTTTTTCATTTAAATCCGTTAACGTCTGGTTACTTTCATGCAGTATATTCTCTGTTTCCTTGAAAATCGTATCCAGTTGATCCGGCAATTGTTCAACCGTATCACCTACACCATCAATCACCTTTGTCATTGCATACAGTGTATAGGAAAGGTAACCAACTAAAACCGCAAACGCAATACTAAAAATCAAGACGCCTATTCCGAGTACAACCACCTATATCCCTCTTTTCCTATGTATATTTTTATAATAGCATGATTCCACCAGTATTTGTCACCTGAAACTAATAATTAGAATACCATAAATAGATTAAATCATACAAATGAGGGGTATATCTAAATCGTTAGGAGGATTATCGATGTCTACTTTCATTAACTACATAAAAGATCTGCTTGCAGAATTTAAAAAAGATAATGTCCCTATTTTAGCAGCAGCGCAAGCCTATTACTATCTATTATCCATCTTTCCATTACTTATTGTGTGCTTCGCAATTATACCATATTTTAAAATTGAACCGAACGATGCCATCGATTTCATGAATAAAACATTGCCAAGTGAAATGGCATCTATCTTCGAAGAAAATATTATCAGCCTTATTCAAACACCTAAGGGCGGATTGCTTACTTTTGGTATTATTGCAGCACTATGGTCCGCTTCCGGTGGAATAAACGCTTTTATTAAGGCTGTCAATGAGGCATATGAAATCGATGAAACAAGATCTTTTATCCATGTCCGTTTACTCGCATTAACGTTAACGATTGGAATGATTATTTCATTAGTAGTTGCGATACTTCTGCTTGTTTTTGGCAATGTGATTTTAGGGTTTATAAAATCTTTTTTAGGTATTAGCGGTTCACTTGTTGTTTTACTCCAGATAGCAAGGTGGACAATTAGTATTCTTGTCATTACCGGGCTTTTAATATTGCTTTATCGCTTTGCTCCTAATAAAAAATTGCCATTGAAACATATTATGCCGGGCGCCTTAACTACAAGCATTTTATGGTTACTTATATCATTAGGGTTTTCCCTGTATGCAAGTAATTTCGGCAGTTACTCGGTTACCTATGGCAGCTTAGGTGGAATCATCGTCCTAATGATCTGGTTCTTCTTAACGGGATTAACCCTAATGATAGGTGCAGAAATTAATATTATCCACCAACGGAGAAACAAAGGTACAAATTAAATCAAAAAGAACCTTTACCCTAAAAAGACGATAAGGTAAAGGTTCTTTTTTTACTGATAAAGAATAGGTGATCCTGGACCAAGGTCAATTCCGAGTAGCATCCAAGCAACAAGGAAGATCGTCCAGCCAACTAAGAAGAAAATGGAATATGGGAACATCACTGAAATTAACGTACCAATTCCCATTTTCTTGTCATATTTTTGTGCGAAAGCAATAATGATTGCAAAATATGTCATTAATGGCGTAATAATGTTGGTCGTTGAATCGGCAACCCGATAAGCCATTTGCGTAAGCTCTGGTGAGTAACCAAGCTGCATCATGATCGGTACGAAGACCGGAGCCATCATTGCCCATTTTGCTGATGCACTACCCATAAATAAATTAATAAATGCTGCGATCACAATAAAGACCAAGATTAGCGGAATTCCGGTTAAATTAATACTTTCTAAAAACTCTGCTCCATATACACCAAGAACAAGTCCCATGTTTGTCTCATTGAAAAATGCAACAAATTGACCAGCAGTAAATGCAAGAACAATGAACATTCCCATTGACGCCATCGTATCAGACATTTGAGCTGCTACATCTTTGTCATTACGAATAACCTTTGTAACTTTACCGTAAACAAAGCCAGGTACCAAAAACACAATGGCAATAATTGGTACAAGTGAATCCATAAATGGCGATTGAATAATGGCTCCACCTTCTCCGCGCATCGGAGCACCTGTTGGAAGAATTAGCAATGCGACTAAGATAAGTGTAACAACTAATGAAACACTTGCCCAAATCAATCCTTTTTTCTCAATACTTTTAAGTCCTTCTAATTTTTCACGGTACTTTCCTTTATATTCACCTAATCGTGGTTCAACAATTCGTTCGGTTACCCACGCACCGATAAGCGTTAAGATAAAAACAGAAGCGATAATAAAATAATAATTCATCGCAATGTTCATTGTGTCTGCATACGACGAATCAATCATTGCTGCAGCATCAATGGTTAATTCCCCTAACATGGCATCTGTTCCGGATAAAAATAGGTTTGCACTAAATCCAGCAGATACCCCGGCAAATGCGGCAGCTAGTCCAGCTAACGGGTGACGTCCAAGCGCTGCAAATATAACCGCTCCTAGTGGCGGCAGAACAACATATCCTGCATCCGAAGCAACACTAGACATGATCCCCGCAAAAACTAAGCCTGCAGTAATCAATTTATTTGGTACGGCTAAAACGAAGCCACGCAATAAAGCACTGATTAAGCCCGTCCTCTCAGCAAGACCGATACCAAGCATTGTGACAAGTACAACGCCCAGCGGAGCAAATCCAATGAAATTATCTGTCAAATTGGTAAGTATATATTTAATTCCTTCACCACTTAATAAATTTTTAACTTCAATCATTTCGTTTTCTTCTCCAGGATGTTCCACACTAATCCCGAAAGCGGAAACAATTCCTGATAAAACAACTACTAATAACGCTAATATTGCGAATAGTGTAACAGGATGCGGCAATTTATTACCTACTATTTCGATCCTGTCGAGAAAACGCTGAAATATCCCCTTTCTTTGCTTCTCCATAAAGTACCCCTTCCTCGTAATATTCAGAAAATAATGTTATTTTTCTATATACCAACTTCTATTATAAAGAGGAATTAAAAAATGTAAATCACTTCTCAATAAGTACTAATAGTAACTTTTTTTTAAATTTTTAAAATAAAATAAAAGCAGTCTATAAAAAAACTGCTTTATCCTTGATTTATTGTTTGTTTGATTTATTTAGAGCAGGAGTTTTCTGTTTTGATTGCTGTTTCATTTTCTGCTTCTGTTTCTGTTCGTCTTCACGCTTCCATCCAGGATCTCCATATTCGTGTAATTTGGAGTTTATCTTATAGATGCCATACGGTATCAGAAAACTTAAAACTGTACAAATTAAAACCATTTTTTCAGGTAAAACGCCTATGATTTTATCCCACATATCAACACCTCATATCAATTAGAAATATCCAAACAATGATTTATTCATGCCGCTTGCCTTTGGCCCGATTTGTAGCTCCTGTTTCCCGTATTTGAACATCAGCTGAAACATCGATGCGGCTATTTGCAAAGTAATTCTCGCCGTCTTCCCAGTCCTTTTTTATTCTCTTCCAAATTGAATAATGTTTTTGTTTTAAAATCTTATCAAAGTCAAAAATATCAAGCTTCATTTCCTTCTGGGCTTTATCAATGGTTTGATTTGCAAGCTTTTCTATTTTTTTAGCAACCTTCTCCTCTATTTTTGATAAATAGGAAGGATCTAACAGTGTTTTACTTCCATACATTTCGGCAAGTCTTCCTTCTACCTCTACGTTTACAGATATATCCATATTTTTTGGGTCTTTTGGATCTATTTTTATCTTACTTTTCGCTCCCTCAAGTTCAAAAGTCATGACATGATCTTCTACCTTGAACTTGATCACTCCTCCATTCACATCCCCTTTTACTAAATTCATCCCTTTGGTTTCCTGAGCCGTTAACTCAGCGACCATATTATCATTCAAACCGTGAAAAACAGCTGCACCTTTATAGTCTACTTCATTTTCAGAGAGGGAAATTTTCGGAAGTACATAGCTCTTATTATTTAATAGAAAATCATGTACATTGCCTAGCGTAACAGGATCTATCATATCTATTGATTTATAGTTATTATCGGAAATCATATCAAGATACCTCACAGGAAGTTGTTCTGGTTCTGGCTTTATTTCAAGTAATTCTTTTGCCTTATTTTTCGCTATCATAATTTTAATGCCCCTGCGCATTTCCTGATCGCGTATAAATATATCCAGTATACTAGCAAATATTTCAGGTTCACGGGCTACTTCTTCGGAGACAATAAGAAGCCTTACATGTTCATAAAAGGGAGCGCGACTTATTTCTTGTACCATATTACGATTAATTGTAAATATACTTGTTCCGGTAGCTGTTACATTAACAAACGGGGATTTATTATTGCCGCCTCCTGCAGGAGTACCTAATCCGGCAGGAGAGACAATCTGATTTGTCAGCGATAAATTCATGTTTTCATCCGAATAATCATTGGCTTTATCAATGGCCGATCCAACCACAAAACCATGCTCCTCAATACTGATTTGATCCCAGCAGCCAGTTAGTAAAATAACCATAAGAAAATAGGTAGTTATTTGTATCAGTTTTTGCTTAACCAATGGGCTTCACTCCCCTTAGTTTTCCAACCACTAACAATAGAAGCGCTACAAATACGGTATACCCGAAAGTTATATAACCAACAATAGTTCCATACGTGTATACCTCAATTAAATCCTGTGGGTACATCGCATTGGCATATACTAATGGAGATAAAACAAATAAAATCTTATATTTCTGTACATTCTTGAATATAGAATTCAATGCGAAGACACAAATATCAAGTGCCATTGCAGTAGTATTAAAAATAGCCATGATCCATATCGTAAAAAAAACGGATTCAAATCGCTCAAAAATTTCCCCGGGTATTTCCACTCCTTTTGCTAATTCAATCGTCGGGAATAATAAATTACTTGTAACTGCATTTCCAAATACCCCAATAATAGACACATATATAAATAAATACAATCCAACAGGTATACACATTCCGATAACTGCTTTTTTTGGCACTTTTTTTGGCTTTTTAACAAGGACTGTATAAAACCATAAAATGCCAAATCCAACATAAGAAAAAATTGCTGAACGTAACCCTTTCATATATCCGGTGAAATCTGTTTCAAGCATCGGAAATAAGTGATTCCATTCAAAACGGTTCAGGCTAAATACAATAACTAACAATGAAATAACTAAAATAATCGGGAAAAACATCATATTTAAGCGAAGCAAGCCCACTCTTGATCCTGCAACAGCGTAAACAACAACAAGCAAAAAAGTTAATGCAATCACTTCCACTGGCGTACGATCAAATATATATTGTTTGGAGATATCAGCAATCTCCCGAATTTGAAGTACGGCTAATTGTGATGCAATCACTGCAAAAAGAAATGTTAAAACAAGCGCCACAGGTTTCGTGACAATACAAGATGCATAGGATAAAAATGTCTGGTTTGGAAAGCTGGATGCTAGTTTTGCGACTATCCATGTTATCATTATAGCGATGATTCCCCCTATCAAAATAGGGATCCAACCATCAGCAGCTATCGTCACAGCAGCCATATCTTTTGAGAAGGTAAGGACACCTACTCCGATAACAAAGGAAGGTATCGCAATCATGATTTCCCGTTCACTAATCAACTCATCTGCATGTTTGAAACGTTTCAAAGGTTTTTTCCTCCCGTATTACCAGATTTCTCGTCCTCAGCCTGCAAATACTTCGGTCGTCTCGAAATTAACGGAATGGGCGAACGGAAAATGAGATCATTCCAATCTCTTAAAAAGGTTGGTGCGAATGGAGTAGAATAAGGGACTCCAATACTTTTTAAATTAACAAGATGGATATTAATCATAATATAAGCAAGAATGATACCAAAAAGCCCAAATACTGCAGATGCGATCAGAAATCCAAAAAGAAGAATGCGAAAAGAGATCGCAACACTGTACGATGGAATAGCAAACGATGCGATGGCGTTTAGGGCAACAACGATGACCATGATTGGACTTACAATACCCGCTTGAACTGCTGCCTCTCCGATTACTAGTCCACCGACAATACCTATCGTCTGCCCAATTGTTGTAGGCAATCTTGCCCCTGCCTCCCGTAATAATTCCATTGTAATGGTCATTAATAACGCTTCGATAAAAGGAGGAAAAGGAACTCCTTCCCTTGTCGCTGCAATTGAAAAGGCCAGCTTTTGAGGAATCATCCCAGGGTGGTAGGAAACTAACGCTACATATAAAGCGGGTAAAAATACAGATATAAATGCAGCAAGATATCGAAGCCCTCGTATCAAGGTCCCTATCGTCCAGCGTTCATAATAATCTTCGGGCGATTGCAATGCATTTCCAAATGTTGCAGGAAGCACTAAAACTAACGGTGTTCCATCCAAAAAGATGGCTAGTTTCCCCTGCAAAAGGGCAGCTGACACCTTATCGGGCCTTTCTGTATTTATTAATTGCGGAAATGGTGATAAGAAGCTATCTTCAATCCACTGTTCTATATAACCTACACCAGGTGCATCATCCATATCAATGGCCCTTAGTCTTCGATCCACTTCTTTCACGATATCTGGATTAATAATCCCGTCTACATAGGTTACAGCGATCGTCTTTTTAGATCGCCTCCCTATATAATGCTTTTTTAAGCGGAGATTGGGATCTCGTATATGGCGACGAAGGAGAACCAGGTTTGTTTGTATATTTTCAACAAAACCCTCTCTAGGGCCGCGAATGACTGTTTCTGAATCTGGTTCTTCAATTGCACGACTTTCCCAACCTCTTGTATCTATTAATAATACTTTATCAATGCCATCTAAATAGAATATTGTATCCCCGTTCAAAAGTGCATTGGATAAATCATCAAGCGTATATCCTTTTTCCGTAGACGCGGAAATAATTTCATTATTAATTACTTCAAATAGTTTTACTTTCTCATCTGGTAATTGCTTTCGTTCCGTTTCCAGCTGTACGTTTTTCATAATATGACTATGTATTAAATCATCATTTACTAATCCGTCTATATAAGCAATCGCGCATTTATGCTCTGTTCCGCGAACGGTAAATGGACGAACCACAAGGTCAATCGGCTCACCAAGCATCTTTTTTAAATTGGTTATATTTTTATCTAATTCTTTATAGATAGTGATCGAAAAGTTTTCTTTTTGTTTGTTTTCTTCTTGTTTGTTTGAATTTTGTATTACATTTTGTTTCCTTTTGACGCGTCGAGCCACAACACTCACCCCTTACATCCAACCTGTCATTTTCTTCTTTTTCCCATGATTCATTCCTTTTATTCATTTCGTATGTGCAAACGTTTTATTCAGATGAATAGAAAAATTAATTTCTGATCACTCTAATAAAGAATGTTGTGCGATTTTTTAACTAGCTAAACAAAGAAGGGATGAGAAAGTAGAATGTCAACGGAAAATACTCCAAATCATATAGAACTTACAGCAGCGGAAATTTCGAGTCTTTGGTCTTCCTATCAAGAACATACGCTTAATTTATGTGGGATAAACTTTTTTTTGGTACATGTGAATGATTCACAAATTCGCCAAATTCTTGAGAAAGCTTTAACCATTGAAAAAAATAACAAAGCTAAATTAGAGCAATTTTTTAACAACGAAAATTACCCTGTCCCACAAGGCTTCACAGAACAAGATGTAAACCTAAATGCACCACGGCTTCTCTCGGATAAGCTTTATTTAGAATATATTTTGAATATGGCTGAATTAAATCTTTTTACAAACGCAACAGCCTTAACCATGGCAGCTAGATCAGATATTATTGATTTTTACTCCAATAAATTAAATATTGCACAAGGACTTCTTAAACAGGCAGTTGAATTAGCAAAACAAAAAGGTACATATGTACGCACACCATCAATTCCAAAGGCAAAGAAGATTGACTTTGTGAAAAAAGAGAGGTTTTTAACTGGATGGTTTGGTGACCGAAGACCATTGTTAGGAGTTGAAATTGCAAACTTAGCATATGCATCGAAGCGAAATGCACTAGGACAAGCAGTAATAACCGCTTTTAGTCAAGTGGCTGAGAACAAAGAAACAAGACAATATTTTGAAAAGGGGCGGGACATTGCAGGAAAACACAAAGAGGCTTTTAACGATATTTTAAATGAGGATTATTTATCGAATGGTATGCTTATGACATCGGAGGTAACTGATTCGACCGTTGCACCCTTCTCAGATAAGTTCATGATGAATTTTGTTACAATTCTTATTTCGTTCGGAATTACCCAGTACGGATCAGCAATTTCCGCAAGTCCAAGACATGACCTAGGAGTTACATATACCCGGCTAATGGCAGAAATAGTGAAGTATTCCAACGAAGGAGCAAACATTATGATAGAAAATGGTTGGATGGAACAACCGCCAATAGCGGCTGACCGTAAGGGGTTAGCGAAAAGATGAGCCTATGGATAAAAAAATAGAGAGAAAAAGCAGAAAGCTGGAAATGCTTCTTTGGAGTATTGCACTACCGGGATTTGGACAGTTGTTAAATCGAAAATTTGTAAAAGGAGTTCTTTTAGTTGTACTAGAATTTGCAGTAAATGTTTTTGGGAATCTAAACCAGGCTATTGTATTAAGTTTTCACGGGGAAATTCAAGAAGCAATTCAGCAAACAAATTACCTCTGGTTTATGTTTTATCCATGCCTATACCTCTTTGCTATTTGGGATGCATATAAAGATACGGGGGGTGGCCAAAAGCCATTTGCATATCTCCCATTTGTGTTTGCTGCATATATTGGTACAGTTGGTGTAGCTTTTTCACCAGTACTTAAAATTTTTGGGTATCTCATTGGACCTGTCTGGCTACCGATTATATCAATACCAATTGGTTTAATTATTGGAGCGTTAATCAGGTGGATATTGATCAAATGTTATACAAGTGAGGACGCACGATAAACCATAATGAAAAAGTCCCTCAACATTCTGAGAGACTTTTCCTAAATGGATATGCTTCCTCTACCTTTAATCTAGTTCTATATTTACAACCCCACCAGTATTCACATCAACTTCTACTTTATATTTGGCTCCTTGTGCTGTTATAATATCCACCTCATAAACCAATATACCATGCTCTTGTTCCAGTTCAATTTTAACCACTTGACCTGGTACCTGTTCGAGTGCAATATTCATAGCCTCTTCGATCGATACTCTGCGGTTCCAAGCAGGCATGGGATTGGGGTGTGGATGATGATACCAATGATTGATATGCCCTTGATGATTCAAATTGTGTTGCCAATAAGGATGTTGACGAAGCGGTTGCCATTTATTATTCATGAGCCTTCTCCTTTGCTTTGATAATTTTTAAGTTCCTTTATCATATTATTCAGGCATCTATATTGGGTGCCTGTTTTTGTAAAAACATAGAAGGCTCAAAGAAAAGGGTAGGACAAAACCCCAGCAAATGTAA
>NZ_JFBD01000007.1 GCF_000709085.1 Virgibacillus alimentarius
CTGCTTTCCGCGGGCACAGCCTCAGCCTCCTCGGAAGAAAACCATTTCACGTGGGGTCTTCAGACTCGTGCTATTCCCGCTGGAGTCAGCCGCCTTTCGTTCGAGTCAACTAGATATGAAAACGGCTTTAATATGCTTGTTTTAGTAAACAAAAAGGACACCTTCTGATAAAATTAAAGTCACTACACACAATTTTTCAGGGGTGTCCCTTATGTTTCCATGAATCAAATTGTTTTGCCGCTGGATTTAGAAATTAAATGACAAGAAGATGATATTGCCTATGTCGTGGAAAGTATTCCGGACGAAGCATTCGTCAGCCTTTTGCGTGAGAGGAGCTGTCCGGCCTACCATCCGCGCATGATGTGGCTGGCCCCAGGGATATGAACCGAGTTATCGAACGATTAATCGTTTCCGCATTCACCCGGAAGTCAAAGAATTATTGCGTTAGTGTTTCGTAGAATTCCGTTGTAAGCCTTGTGCAGGAAAAACAGATTGATGAAGAAGCCATTTTTATTGATGGCACCAAGTGGGAAGTTAAAATGACGCTAATTCAATGTGACAAAAATGGGTATACTAATATAATGCTAATCAATTGATTCATGTGGCAGTATATGCTACAACTAACAGAGTCAAAAATTTTAAATTGATTTGAAAGAAAGTGATAGCAATGGGAATTGTCGTAGTCGAGGTATGTGACGGAAATGCAATCACTAAAATAGATATAGAAGGAATCATCGAATCCGAGTTTCCAGAAGTAGCTGTGCTAAAGAATGAATGTCTGGCATTTTGCGGTTTATGCAGAGTAAGGCCATTTGCCCTTGTTAACAATCGGCGAATTTTCGGGAAAACAGTTGAAGAATGCTTAGACAAAGTTCGCGCAGCAATCAAAGAAGAACTAGCTGTTTATCAATAACAACAGCTTGTTCTTTTTTATTCCTGAGCATCTCCATCTGTTTCATCGATATATTCCAGTAAATCACCCGGCTGGCAATCGAGAGCCTTGCACAATGCATCCAATGTTGTGAAACGGATCGCTTTTCCTTTTTCATTTTTTAGAATGGATAAATTGGCTGTTGTTATGCCGACTAATTCCGATAGTTTATTGAGCGACATTTTGCGCTCAGCCATCATAACATCCAACTTTATTCTGATCATCTTTTTCCCCTACTTTATATTGTTTTCTTATTTTCCTCTACCGCATGAACAGCCGTTTTTAAAGCTGATGCAAGAATGATAAGTACAATGCCCCATGTAATCGAATCGATATAAGAAAGATTGGAGGATTGAATCTCAGCATTTGTAATATCTAATGCACTCAGAGCCTTTGACAGCAAAAGTCCATCGGTATACGTAAATGCCGTCCCTAAAATAAGATAGGTTAGCCCCAGTTTAAAGATAATCGAAACATTCTCGTACATAAACAGACTATCTTTATAAATATTTTTTAACAGCTTATACATCAACCTTAAAAATAATAGCGCAGTTAAGATCATGGTTGTTATGGAAATTAATGATAAAACCATAAAAGATTTTTCCATGTAAAGATTTGGCTCCTGATAAAAATGTAACTCGAGATAGCTAAAAATAGGTTCAAACTTGCCAAACGACTTTGAAAGAGCACTATCTGCATCCCAAATGAATGATAGATGCAATAATATTGCAAAGATCCCTATTAAAATGGTGAAATAAAACCCTATCAAGCATAATACCGATAATAATTTAAAAATAGCTTTTTTGGCTCCCATTGCTCCACTCCTATCGTAAAACACCGTTTTCCTCATTTCTTCATCAACTATAACACACATTCTTTATCAATGCATTTTTATCGATAATCGATAAAAAAATATTGATAAATAATCTCCCATCTGCTATATTTTATACTATCAAACCGCAAATAAGGTTTTTTGGGAGGAAGTATGACATGCGAGCAACGACTAAAAGAATTGGTTTCATTGATGGAATCCGCGGATGGGCATTATTCGGAATTCTTCTAGCTAATTTACTTATTTTTCAGTACGGAATCTTTGGAAAAGATGAAATTTCCTACTTTGATCTTTCATCAAGCAACCTGTTTTCTTATTATTTTGTGAAGCTTTTTATTGAGAATTCATTTATGCCTATCTTTACATTTTTATTTGGCTATTCCTTAATCCTAATGAGGAACAGCCTGAAAAAGAGGCAGTTGCGTGTGAAATGGCACCTATTCCGAAGATTTATCATGTTAATTGTGCTTGGCGTCCTGCATAGCACTTTTTTGTGGGAGGGAGATATTTTATTATCCTATGGCATGATGGGTATCCTTCTTTTGCTATTTGTTAACCGGAAACCAAAAACATTGCTTATCTGGGCGATACTTTTACTTTCATTCATCACCGTTGGTAGCTTTTTTGAAACTGAAGAGGATATTGCTTTAACGACAGATGGAAAAATGGAAACATATCTGAATCAAACAACCAATATATACAGTTCTGGCTCATATAGCGAAATCAAATATCACCGCAATCATAAAGATCCGATGGAACTCGATGGAGAGGAAGCGGCCTTGATGTTATTAGCTATTCCCCTTGTTATGCTGCCGATGTTTTTCATTGGCATGCATGCTGCCCATAAAAAGTGGCTCGTAAATCCACTGAAAAACAGAAATAAATACAAAACTGGAATGATCATGCTTATCCCAATAGGATTAATTTTAAAAGCTACATTTTACATCAAAGAGTCTATTCATTGGCTTGTCGATCTGAGTTATTTGGGAGATATTACCCTTGCGATTGGTTATATTTGTCTATTTGCATTTGTTTATGGCAAACTTTTTGGAAGTCGCTTCGTTATTGGATTTGAAAACTTGGGAAAATTATCATTAACGAATTATATCATGCAAACCATTATTTGTACGTTTATCTTTTATGGTTACGGTTTAGGACTTTTTGCAAAAATGGGGGTCACCTTTTCCATTGTTTTAGGAATCATTATTTTTCGATTGCAGCTATATGCAAGCACCCTCTATTTAAAATACTTCAAGCAGGGACCACTTGAGTGGCTGCTAAGAATTTTTATTTATTTCAAAGCCCCTACAAAGAAAAGACTGCGAACCGAGAAAGCGTATAAAAATGGCTAGAAATAGATTGGAGTGATTTCATGTATTCCAAGATTCATTCACCCGAACATCGATTGTCAAAAGATGCTGTTAAAATTTGGATCATACGCGAGGTAATGATCGATATCCTTGGGTTTATCATACTTGGTGTTTTATTTTATTTAGACTATCATTTTTCGTGGAAAGACTGGATTGGTTGGATTCTTATTGTGATTACAATCATTGCTGTCCTTTTCTCCATCTGGTCCATCTTTATTGAACCATTTCTGCTTTACAGAAACTTTCGATATGACGCAGATGAGTCGTTCTTGCAATTGAAATCAGGCGCCCTAAAAGAAGTACATCAGCTTGTTCCGATGACAAAAATACAAGCTGTGGAGACAAATCAAGGACCATTGTTTAGAAAATATGGACTTTGTTCACTGGAAATCAGCACGATGGGATCTTCTCACACAATTCCCGCACTACCTAAAGAAGTTGCTGTCAAATGGAGGAATCAGATTGCTCATTTCGCCAAAATAAAGGAAGTGGAGGAATGACGGAAAGCAAACAACGTTACCACCCACTGCTTATTCTTTTTCATTTATGGAGGTTATTAAAAAACTCCATTGTCTTCGTGATTTATTTATTTGTTATAAAATTCGGCTCGGATTCCACTTTTATTAAATACGGGAGAATCATTTTTTTCCTTTTGATTGGAATCTCCATTATTTCCATTGTGGTGAAATGGTTTTCACATAAGTACAAGGTGGATGATACGTCATTCCATCTTTACAAAGGACTTTTTGCAAAATCAGAGCGAACCATTCCCTTTTCTAAAATTCAAAACGTCAATCGTCGTACTACTGTAATCCACCGTATTTTTAACGTTACATCGATAAAATTTGAAACCGGTATGTCTGATTCAGATGCCACTGTTGCGTTTGAGGCCATCCCTAAAAAAGAGGCCGATCACTTGGAAGAACATATAACAAATACGGGCGTGGATGAGCCATCCACAAATCAAGCTGTCAGTGATCCAGACATGCCACCTCAAGACAGTAAGGAAGCAGTAGTTTCCAATCGTAGAATTCATTTTAAGCCGACCAAAAAGGAGCTTATCAAAGCATCGTTTACATCATTCAGTTTTCTAGTGCTCATCCCAATCATCATTTCTGCTTATTTTAAACTCACCGAGATCTTTCATGTAGGAAAAAAAGTAGAAGGATTGTTTTTACAAATTACGCATTCTTGGTGGCTTCTTACAATCATCGTGATCGTAATGCTTTTTGCTTCAGTCATTTTTGGATTTGCAAAGACATTTTTGACATATGGGAAGTATGAAATAGCTTCAAGTGAAGAGCAAATTTTTATTACAAAAGGTATCGTCGAGGAAACAACATTTACCATATCAAAAGATAAAGTACAAGCGATTGAAATGACACAATCGCTGATGAAACGATTGCTTGGACTTGTGGAAGTTAAACTGATCAGTGCCGGTGGCTCTAATGACGGAGATGAGGAGATGGAAATTAATTCTCTTTATCCATTTCTGCCTATTGAACAAGCACGTAAAATAATTTCCGAAATACTTCCTTCGTATGAAGTGACTGAGGAAATGACGCGTCTTCCTGGCAAATCTTTATGGGTCCGTTTATTCAGACCTAGCTGGCTATGGATTTTTTCCACTGGTTTATTATTTTACTTCAAGCCAGCTGTACTTGGTATCACGCAAGCTTGGTGGATTTTATCTATTGGCTTGCTTTTATCCATTGTTGTATCAAGATTGCTTGATTTCTTTCATACAAGCTATACATTCAATCATCACTTTATCCAGTTTCAAACAGGCGGCTTCACAACATCTCTGTTCACATCAAAACGAGATAAGATCATGGAAGTGAAAATATCCCGTAATATCGTTCAGCGAATGCTTGGATTAGCGTCTATTGAGACCGTTAATCGTGCCAAACCGGTGCGTCATACTGCTCTTCATGATGTTCCTGTGCAACTGGGAGAGAGATTTTATACATGGTATAAAAAACGTGAAAATGAAATAAAAATAGAGTCCAAGCAATAAACTGAGGCATTCACTAACAAGAGCTCAGCCCTCTTATATCAGTGAATGCCTCAAGTTCATCTATATCATGCATGCGTTATTTTTTATATACGACAACGTCCATTTCGACAAGTGCGCCTTTTGGAAGACCACCAACTTCTACGGTAGCTCTTGACGGATAAGGCTCTTGTAAATATCCGCCATAAATATCATTGACAGTAGCAAAGTCATCCATCGAATCCAAATAAATGGTAAATTTCACAACCTCTGAAAAGTCTGTACCTGCCTCTGTTAGAATAGCTTTTAAGTTTTCTAAAACCTGTTTCGTCTGCTTTTCAATTCCTCCTTCCACTTCTTTGGTTTGAGGATCGATTCCAATTTGTCCGGACACATAAACAAAATTACCCGCTTCAATTGCCTGAGAGTAAGGACCGATTGCCGCTGGTGCATCTTCTGTATGGATTGCTTTTACCATTGTAATTCCTCCTTGATTTTGTATGTACTTAAAAATTTCCTTTGTTCTATTAAATAATACCATTTTTGGCTTGTTCATGGCTTGCTTTTTGCTGAATGTACCATTAATTAATGTATGAATTTCAGTAAATTGATCAAGTAACGCTGATCTGTCCTCCACCGTAACATTGCCAGAAATAAGCATCGAGGGAACATGGTATTTTCGGGCTAATGCTGCAACATATCCAGGTGCTTTTCCATCAAGCGTTTGTGTATCACTTTCTCCTTCGCCACTAATGACTAGATCGGCATGTTTTATTTCATCCTCAAGCTCAATCACTTCGGAAATGAGCTTAGCGCCTGAAAGCAATTTACCCCCCATCGCCATAAATGCAAACCCCAGACCGCCCGCTGCACCAGCTCCTGGTTCTTTGTCTAATGAAAGCGAGAGGGAATTTGTTTTTTGTATTCGTTTACTATAATTCCCCATGGCTTGATCCAAATATTCTATTTGTTGACGATTAGCCCCTTTCTGAGGGCCGAATACAAAGGTTGCTCCATTCTGTCCGCATAAAGGATTCTCTACGTCTGTTGCTACACGAATGGTACATGAAGCAAGGCGCGGGTCGAGTGTTTCTAGATGAATTGTTTCTATTTCTAACAAATGCTCACCGAAAATACCAACATGTTCACCACGGGAATTTTTAAAGGTAGCCCCCAGAGACATGAGCATTCCAAAACCACCATCATTCGTTGCACTACCACCTAACCCGATGATAAATTTACGAAATTGTTTATCTAGAGCTATACGTATGGCCTCGCCAATACCATATGTGGTTGTTTTATATGGATCTCGGCTGTCCTTAGGAACAAACGGCAAACCTGCCATACTGGCAATTTCAATAACAGCAGTATCTTCGTATACCACTCCGATACACGTCTCTATTTTTCTCCCAAAAGGACCAGTTACCTTTACCGGCAATCGCTTACTGTCAGGAATCGCACGGAGCAAGGCATCCAGCATTCCTTCACCACCGTCCGCCATCGGTTTGATGACAACGTTATGTGTAGCATCCACTTCCATGATGGCATTTTTTATTATATTTGCTGCATCCACCTGTGTCAGTGTTCCTTTATATGCATCTGGTGCCACTACGATTTTCATATGAACACCCCTGTTTTTTTATCTATAGCGTTTCTCGATAAGCCATGACATCACGGACATAATAGATATCTCCGTAACAAGCGTTATATCGCTTTGCTTCTTCTCGGTAACACGTATAAGTTTCCCTGTCTTTATCATACATTTGTTTAGAGAAATTAATCGCTTCTTGCTGTGAATATTCTCCGGATTGATTTTTGACATAATCAATGAACCCTTTTCCAAAATTATAAGATTGTACGGCCAACTTTACATCTCCATCCGCTTTCTCCAGCACTTGAGAAAAATAGTACACTCCTTGCTTAATCGAATGTTCCGGATCATCAATGCAGCCAACTTCCCCGCAATAACTTTCTGATGATTGCATTGGGTCATTTCCCTTGCCTCCTGATTCCTGCATCATCATGGCCAAAATAACATCTATGTATGAGGATACATGGTATTTCTTTGCATATTTTTCAACGAGCGGCTGATATTTTTTTACTTCATCGCTTATGCGTCTATCAGGTTGTCGGTCTATTTCCGGTTTTTCATAGGTTAATAGAGACAGGACAACAAACAAGATTCCTATAAATAAAAATAGAACGGTTGCCTTTTTCATTGCTTTTACTGTCTTGCGTTTCATATTTTCGATTCTCTTACCCCAGTCTTTTATATTTTATGTGCCATTTACCAAATGATTGGATCGTGCACGTTGCTAAAAGCTACGAACTGTAATTTTTCGTAGTTTTATTTAACTTACGGTTGCAACGCTGTTACAGCTAGAGTTTGTATGAAATTTACCCATCCAGATTAAAGCATTCATTCATGTTTTCGTTCTCTAATTCTTATCCATTTTAGCTAACGTTCACTCCATTATTTAATGTGCTTTTTGCCCTTTAAATAACTCTTTTTCCCGCCACTTGCCAAAACGGTAATACATATAGGCTATAAAACTGCTAGCCAAAAAGCTGGCACCTACTCCAACACCAATTCCTACTTCTCCAAACATTTTTGAAAATAAAGAAGCAAACGGAAATCGCAATAACCAAAATGACGTGATATTTAATGCGAGCACTTGATACATTGCGCCAGATGCTCGAACGATTCCATTTAATATGAAATTGATGCCAAGAAATGGATAACATAATGCGACGATACGCAAGTATTTTGTTCCAAAAGCTACTGCTTCTTCCTCTTCTATAAATAATCGAACTCCAAATTCAGCAAAAAGTACAACAATTACACCTATGATCAGCATGACAGAAAAGTTATATAAAACGCCATACTTGGCTATCCGTTTCACTCGCTCCCAATCATTTATACCAATATTTTGTCCAGCCATACTGCTTACAGCTGTTCCTAATGCATGGGCTGGCAGCATGACAATACTATCCAGCCGTTGTGCAGCACCATATCCTCCAACGACATTTTCTCCAAAAACGGTGACAACGCTCATAATCGCTGCTGCTCCAGCAGAAATCACTGCCATCTGAAGCCCGGACGGGATGCCCAGATTTAAAATAAGCCCTATTTCCCCTTTTGTTGGAAGAGAGGGTATACGGAATGGCGCCAGCTTACGTCGAAGAACATAGAAAACACCATAGATAAATGCCGTTCCTTGTGCTACGACTGTTGCATAAGCTGCCCCGTTGATCCCCAAGTTAAGTCCGGCAATGAACAGTGGAGCAAGTATGATATTAAGCATAACAGCCAGCATAACAAAGCGAAGTGGCGTCTTGCTGTCTCCTAAAGCACGGAGGACGGTACTAATAAAGTTATACCCAAATAAAAATAAAATCCCGATAAAATTAATTTGCAAATAGGATTTCGCGGAAAAGATCATACTTTCTGGTGTTCCTAAAATTCGTAAAAGATTTTCTGCAAACATATATCCAGTAACACCTAAAATGAGCGATATTGCCGTTAAAAGTACAACATAAGCATTTAAATACCGTTTTAATCCATATGTATTTCCGCGTCCTTTTTGCTGAGATAAGATGGTTAAAGCGGAATTATTTAAGCCGATAACAAAAGAAAGTATGGTAAAAATAATTGTACTCGATACGGCTACAGATCCCAGAGCATTTGCTCCAAGCAAATTTCCAACCCACAAACTATCAGCAAATTGATAGGAAGTCTGCAATAGATTTGTCAGCATGATTGGACCTGAAAATAAAATGAGCTGTTTAAAAATATTCCCTTGGGTAAAATCATGCTGTTTCTTCATTCATGTCCATCCTTTCTTTATCACATCTAGTTCCACGTAAACATTTCTCGTATATATCAGATTCTACTAGGAAATGAAAGTATTCTTCAACTGTTTCTCTTTTTTAGTTGCACCATCTCTATTATTCTACCCGCGAACATTGCACAAAAAGCTATTTTTAATAAAAACTGCTGCTCTTTCATTCTTGACAGTTGTATGAATATTCTATATTATGGTATAAATTAACGAAATTTGTCGATTTATCTGGGAGGATCTTATATGAAAACCAAAATAGCGGTGTTCGGTAGAAAAGAGGTCGTTGATCAATGCCATTCCTCTGTGTTAGGACAAGTGGATCTTGAGATCGTTCCTTTTATTTATACACATGTCAACGAAACTCCAAAACTGATCGAGAAGGCCTTTATATGTGATGTATACCTTTTTACAGAAGCTATATCCTATGCCTTTGTAAAAAAGATCATCAATAAAAAACGCCTTCCTGCCGTGCAAATTCCTTGTGATGACTATATGTTTTTAACCTCTCTTTTTCTCGCAAATAATGAACGGGAAAAGCCCATCAAACGTTTATCCATTGATCTATGGAATAAACACCGTATTCATGAGGTACTTACAAAGTTAAATACAAGCAATTATGAAGTATATACATCTGATTACAGAAATAATGAAGACAACAACATTGACCAGATCACAGCATTTCACAAGCAACTATGGGAAAAAGGTAAAATTGATCATGTACTTACTTCCATAAAAGAAGTTGATCTCATGCTGAAGGATGCTAACATTCCTTCTATATGCATGGAAATTCCAAAAGTTAATATCGAGCGTGCGATCCAAAAATGCAAATCCATTGCTACACTAAAAAAGTATAATCATACACAAATGATTGCAGGATACGTTTGTGTAAAAGGTTTTGAATTGTTAAACAGAGAAAAAGGTGAAATCACATATGAAATGATACTCCCTAAGCTAGATCAACTCTTAGAGGAATTTACATTTCAGACAGAAGCTGCACTTATCCAAACAAAAGCTAATCAATATGTTTTATTTGGAACACAAAAAATGATCCATTATATTACCGATCATTACCGGAATTTCCCATTATTGACAGAAATCGAGCGTTCTCTGCAAGTTCCTATTTCAATCGGATTTGGACTAGGTATGACAGTGAAACAAGCGGAAAATAATGCGAAGCTGGCGCTAGACAGATGCAACCAAGAGCCATACAGGCATAATTGTTTTCTTGTAAACGAACAAGGGGATAGCTTTGGCCCAATTGGAGTTAAAAAACATTTTGACGCTGCACGATTATACCAGGCTCTCATTCATAAGGCACGACTAAATAATGAATTATCATATAATTTCATAAATTTCATCTCCAGCAGGAATAATGAACCTTTTTCTTCGAATGATATTGCCTTGTATTACCGTGTCACGAAACGCAGCGCGGAACGCACGATAAATAAATTATTAAATGGCAAAGTTATTAAAGTAGTCGGTGAAGAAAAACCATATCTGAAAGGAAGACCAAGGAAGTTATTTCAAATTGCAACTGAAAAAGAAAAAGCCAGGTAACATCGCATTACCTGACTTTTCTTTTTAAATTCGAAAAGAAAACTTAAATAGTAATAGAAATTAACCTGCCTCCTAAACAAATTAACTTTTGTTATTAAATAAGTAATCCATGATATGATCGAAAAAAGTTACTTGTTCCGTAATTAAAAATACGGGCAAAAGCATGATAGCCAATGCAATTGTTGCGTTTGAAACAATAAACTTGGCAAATCCATTCACAACCGTTTTCATGAAACACCACCTTTCAGAATTGTTTAAATATTATAACACCAATAAACTTATAAAACAAGAAACATGTCTATCTATTTTTCATTATGAACGTTTTGCTCCATTCGCAAACTTTCTAATTTTAGATTTACATCTACTTCGTTAAAGCTTTATTGTCCCAAAAATAAAGAGATTGGGACAAAACCCCAGTAAATGTAAAAAAAATTTACTTTTCCGTGCAATTTTTAGTAATCCCGTTGACTTCCACTACAGGTGGCTGCTTTCCGCGGGCACGGCCTCAGCGTCCTCGTAAGAAAACCACTTCCTGCGCGGTCTTCGGACTCGTGCTGTTCCCGCAAGAGTAGCCGCCTTTCGTTCCAGTCAACTAGATATGAAAGCAGCTTTAATATGCTTGTTTTAGAAACAAAAAGGACACCTTCTGATAAAATGAAAGTCACTACACAACAATTTATCGGGGGTGTCCCTTTTGTTTAAATCTTATACCATGAATCAAGTTGTGTTGCCGCTTGATTTAGAAATTACATTACAAGAAGATGATATTGTCTATGCCGTGAATGATGTCGTGGAAAGTATTCCGTTTCTACTTATTCTTGGCTAGTTATGTCCCAACCCCCTTGAATAACCACTTATAGATTCAATAATTCTCGCACGTCCTCTTCACTCAGACTGGACAACATTGTTTCTCCTGGCTGAATAACTTGATCAATAAGCTCACGTTTCTTTTGTTGTAATTCGTAAATTTTTTCTTCTATGGTCCCCTCCGTTATCAGACGAATCACTTGCACTACATTTTTCTGACCAAAGCGATGAGCTCTTCCAGTCGCCTGGTCCTCCACTGCAGGATTCCACCATAAGTCATACAAAATCACCGTATCTGCCCCTGTTAAGTTTAACCCAGTTCCACCTGCTTTTAAGGAAATAAGAAATACATCTTTTTCCCCGTTATTAAAGCGTTCACTCATTTGGACACGTTCACGAGATCCGGTTTGACCATGCAAATAAAAATAGGCAATGTCCTCTTGCTGTAATTTGTTCATGATAATTTCATGCATACTTGTAAATTGAGAAAAGATGAGCATACGCTTTCCATTTGCAATCGCATTTCTTACTGTTTCCATCAGCTGTTCCAATTTTCCCGATTTACCTTGATAATTTTCGATAAATAAAGATGGATGGCAGCAAATTTGTCTAAGCCTTGTAAGGCCTGCTAATATTTTCATTCGATTCTGATTAAATCCGCCTGCTTTCATCGACTCCGCTGCTTCTTGTTGTAATTGCCTTAAATACCCAAGATATAATTCTTTTTGTTCATTGGTTAACTCCGAAATAGAGGTTGATTCTATTTTATCTGGCAATTCTTTTAAAACATTCTCTTTCAAACGTCGTAAAATGAATGGTTTTGTGAGACTTGCTATTTTTTCATGCGACATTTGTTTAAATGACCGTTGACTGGGCATTAAGCCAGGCAAAACAACTTGAAAAATAGACCATAGCTCACTAATCGAATTTTCAATTGGCGTGCCACTTAATGCAAACCTTCTTGTCGCCTTAATTTGTCTAATTGCTTGCGACGTTTTTGTAGCATAATTTTTTATATATTGCGCCTCATCGAGTATCATTGTTTGAAATGTTAGTTCTTTATATTGCTCTATATCTTGTCGCAGTGTTGCATAGGAGGTAATCCATACATCCTTATCCGTTGATTCTTTAATCATTTTTTCTCTTTCCACTGGCGTCCCTTTCAGAATAGACACACTTAAATCAGGAGCAAATTTTTCACACTCATTTTTCCAATTATACAGTACAGAGGAAGGTGCTATGATTAAATGTGGCGAGTCGCTTGGTTCAGATAGCATATAAGCGATGCTTTGCAACGTCTTTCCGAGTCCCATATCATCCGCTAAAATTCCGCCTAAGTAATAATTGCTTAATGATTTGAACCATTGGTAACCTGTCTCCTGATAAGACCGAAGGGAGGCATTTAAATTTTCCGGAAGCTCATAAACTTGTTCTTCTGGTGACTTCAATTGATGTAATAGTTTCCTAAACTTTGGGTCATAATCTTTTTTCGTATCAATCAGCTCATCAATCTGTGTACTGCGATAAAAAGGCATATGAATATTGCCTTTATCCAGATCTCCCTTTTTAATTTCTAAATCTTCAAGGAACTGTTGCATGGAAGAAAATTCATCGCCTTCCAACGACATCAATGCACCACTCTGCAAGCGGTAATAGCGCTTCTTCTCAATCACCGCATTTAAAATTTGATTTATTTCAACGTCATCTACCCCATCGATGTTAAATCCGATTTCCAATAAGTTAGAAGATGATTCCACACTGACACTTGTGCTTGGATTAGGTTCATGTTCAACAATAAAATTTCGAATTTCAGATGTTAAAAACAAATCCACATAACGCTCAAGCAAAGGTAAAACATGGTAGATAAAATCATACAGTTCTTCTTCATCCGCCTCGATATATAAATCTTTCCCATTATAATGAAAGTTGGCATATTCAATCAGCTGCATGATCTTTTGCTCTTTATCTGTATCACGAATAATAATTGTATCACTTTCATCACGTCCGCTAAAGGGATCGATTTGGTGATCACCATAATGATATTCTAACTTACCAACAATCCAATCCGCCTGTATTTCTAGATATAATTTTGCATGTAATGGTACTTGGATAATTTCAGCTTCGACCTTTTCAGCAATTTCCACGTCTCCTACTTTTTTTAAAGAGGGCAGGACTTCAGACAGGAAAACATTTGCTTGATTTTTGGTGATTGGAAGCTGGTGATTTTCCATCCCTAATTGATTCATTTGTTCGAGAACAGGTATTTGCTCTTTTGACGGGAAATAAAAAGTGCCTTCTGAAAAGAGTATTTGATACGGTTTAAAATATACACTTTGTGCAACATCGCTCATTTCAAGCATTAAATCTTCCCGTCTATTTTTGGTTACAACAAATTGAAAAGGTAAATGGTCTTTAACGATCTCTGCATGCTGAAAACTTTGCTCTCCATTTTCTATCGTTAAATCTCTTTCAATCAGCTTTTCTATTAATTCGCGAGCGAGTAATGGCGGTATAATAATGGATCGTTTATCGTGTAGCTTTGTTTGATAATGATAAAATGAATACCCGTTGTAGACTTGCTCATTTCTTAAGATAGAGTACAACAGCTCAAAGGCATCCAGATCTTGCTGCAGGAAATAATGACTCTCTGGACTGTACGTAAATGTTTTTGTAAAGTAATGCTCCCGTCCATGTAAAACATCTTCCAGAAATGCAAATGCATCTTTAACAACAAAACATCTTTTTTCCCCTGCTTTTAATTCAATGAGCAAATTCCGATCAAAAGACCACTTTAAATAGTATTGCACATGCATCGGAATTTTCCGTAGCAGTATTTCCTCCGCTTCTGGACTTTGTTGTGTAGAAGTAATCGCTTGTATGAAACGATTCGTCGTTTGGTATTCATAGTCATCCAGTCCCGATTCATTCCCTGCTGATCTATTGGCAATGCTAATTAAAACAGCAACAATATGTTTACACGATCCATACGTATCAAAGGCTGGACAATCACAATATGCCTTGATCGAGCCACTTGAAAATTCAGACATATTTATCTCCACAAAATAATCTTCTGAGCCATGTACAGTGGCTGTCCACACATTATAATTCAAATCGTATACTAAATTACTTATCAAATCATTTTTGTAATATGCTAACCCGCGTCGATAAATCACCGATGGAAACATATTTTTTATATTAAAATTCCGAATAGTATTCAAAATGTATTACCCTGCCTTCACAATCTCATTTCCTTTATTGTAAACGAGAAACAATGATTTTCAAACCCACACACCCAAAAGTTGATATTTCCGTTCTTCGGTTGATATTTCCGTTCTTCGGTTGATATTTCCGTTCTCGGGCGGTCACTTACTTGTGACCGGCCCGAGAACTTATCTTACAAAACTGTAAGGCTGATGAAAGATAAATACATATTACATCAAGACACCAGTGGCTATACTTGTTATAGATTAAGAGGGAGGTCACAAAATGAGTAAACCAGTACTGCAAGTAAAAAATCTTCACAAAATATACGGAAAGAAAAACCAAAACCAATATCATGCGTTGGATCATGTTTCATTTACGATAAACGAGGGCGAATTTGTTGGCATTATGGGGCCTTCTGGTGCCGGAAAAACGACATTATTAAACGTCATTTCTACCCTTGATGATGCATCGGAAGGAACCATTGAAATCGCCGGAACAAATATTACTTCGATGAAACAAAATCAACTGGCAGATTTTCGTTCTGAACAGCTCGGATTTATCTTTCAGGATTTTAATTTACTGGAGAATTTGACTGTCTATGAAAATATTGCACTGCCTTTATCTTTACAAGGCGTTTCGTCCAAAAAGATTAAGCCAAATGTCGAAAAAGTAGCCCAAAGGTTAGGGATCGAAAGCATTCTAAAGAAATATCCAGTAACGATATCCGGAGGGCAAAAACAGCGGGTTGCCGCTGCACGTGCATTAGTCCATGAACCTGCTATGATTTTAGCTGATGAGCCTACAGGTGCATTGGATTCTAAAAATGCCAAGAGTTTAATGGAAACAATCATGGATTTAAATGAGAACCATGACGTTTCGATTATGCTCGTGACACATGATCCACTCAGTGCGAGCTACTGTCAACGGATTATGTTTATACAGGACGGCAAGTTATACAAGGAAATCAATCGAAACAGCACAAGAGAGGTATTTCACCAACAAATTCTCAACGTACTCGCTGAATTTTCAGGATAAAACAGGAGGGGGAGCAAATGGAAAAGTTTTCTTTTGTTCTGGAGGTCGTGTTATTGATTATTTCCATGATCGCACTGCTTGGTTCTTTTTCTGTATTTATTGTTGAATTATTTAAAAAGGGATATAAAAACATAAAATGGACGTTACTAGTCACTTTATTATTTATCTACATCATAACCTATATCCCTTATTTAGTTATTAGCAACTAACGCATTAGGCGTTTCATTAGGAGGGATCATTTCATATGTTATTTAAACTTTCATTTTCCAGCATGCGGAAATCGTTTAAAGATTATTTGGTGCTTTTATTTGGACTGACGATTTCCATTGCGATTTTTTATATGTTTCAAACACTAGCACAAAATAAAGTGTTTCTTGAATCAAATGCTATGATTAGTTCGATTGTATTTGTCTTTCATGTCGGAACATTTATTTTGGCTGCAATCACGATCTTTTATATCTTTTATGCAACATCCTTTATGCTTTCCATGAGGCAAAAGGAAATGGGAATGTATATGACCTTAGGCGCAAAGAAATATAAAGTGGCACAGATGATGTTTTTTGAAACGTTCTTTATCGGAATGATTTCTTTGCTGATTGGTATCGCAATTGGTATTGGTTTAGCTGAAGGTATTGCGTCACTATTTATGTGGCAGCTGGATTTCTCCGGTGAAGGATTTGAAGCCTTTTACCTTTCATCTATTATGACAACCGTTATTTTTTACGTGATTTTGTTTTCCTTAACATCGATTGTTAACGCAGTAAAAGTTGCACGTCAATCCGTTCTTGAATTACTTCATGCCGACCGGAAACATGACGAAGTTAACACGAAAGGCAGCCGCACGATTATCGGCGTATTTTTTGCAATTGCTCTGATTGCAGTAGGTTACTATGCAATGATTCATATCGATAAATTAGTGCAATTTGGGGTGATCTTGGCAGCCATTACAATCACAATCGGGACATATCTTATCTTTATTTCATTTTTACCTTATTTTATTAAGAAATTAAAAGGAATTCGTACGTTAAATGAAAAAGGACTTAATGCTTTTACCCTTGCACAACTGCGTTTTCGTGTCATGAATTTAACAAAAGTACTTGGCACAGTTACCATGCTTATAGCCTTAGGATTAGGAGCACTTACTGCCGGTATTTCTTTCTATCATAATATCGAAAAACAATCATCCATGTTTCAAACCAATGATGTCGTCGTTCACCAGCCATCTGAAACAGATGAGGAAATCATTGAAACATTAAATATCACAGAACAACATGAATATCGATACAAAGTAAAGAAGGATGGTGTTTACTTTTTAAAAGAGGACTTACTAAATAACCCGCCATTGATTAGGGAATTCAACCCGGAAATAAAGGAAATACCTGAGCCAAAAAGCGTTGCAACCTCGCTTCCTGCTGAGAAGTATGCATGGAATGAAGATGAACAAATGAAAGCTATGCCAGAGGGATGGTATACAGCCATTTCAACGGAATTAAATACAAGCTTTTACATGTTCGGAGGCCGGGATATTTATATCTATGATAAGACAAACTTTCAAAAAATAGACGGAAAAGAACAGCACGTATTTACAGCTATGATTGAGGATTTCAAAGAAGCCCTCCCCAAGCTGGAGAAAATCGATAAAGGCCAGCAAGAAATAGCTGCATCTATGACCGGAGAAAAACCAGAAACAACAGGAAGTAAATATAGTAATTACGTAGCTATTAAAGGATTTTCAAACGGAACGATCTTTATGGGATTCTTCCTCGGAGTTGCTTTTCTCATGATGATGGCCAGTGTGCTTATGTTTAAACTGCTATCAAGTGCAAACGCTGATATACAGCGCTATGACATGCTACGGAAAATTGGTGTTCGAAGGTCTGTGCTAACAAAATCGATTTACAGGGAACTGTTTCTCGTTTTCCTATTCCCTGCTATCATAGGCCTTGTTCACGTATTAGTCGGTATGCAAATGTTTTCTTTCATCATTATTGAACCATACACAAAAATTTGGATTCCGATTAGTATCTTTATCCTAATATATGGAATTTATTATGTGATGACGGTCCAAATGTATAAACGCATTGTCCTCCCTAAAGAGGAATAAATGTAAAAAAGTTGTCTCAAACGGCTGATCGTTTGAGACAACTTTTTTACTTATGATTGCACTTGCTGTCTGGTCTTCCATAGGAGGGATACATAAAAAAGCATCGCCAACAGAACTGACCCCGCCGCAGTTAAATAGATCGAATAATAACCGAACATCGAAGCGAGCTGGCCAAACACCATCGCACCGATACCAACTCCTAAATCAAAAAAGGAGAAAAATGTTGCGTTAGCCATGCCTCTCCTGTTCATCGGGGATTTCTCTACCGCCCACGCTTGCAGTGCAGGCTGTACACTCCCAAATCCAAGGCCATAGATTGCAGCAGCAAGAAGCATTACAGGCGTATTCGGCAGCCATGATAATAGAAGCATTGCTATAAAAATCATGAACGTACCAGGGAGAAATACGTACAAATGACCTTTTTTATCGTATATTCTTCCTGCAAACGTCCGAGATACCATGAGAAAAACAGCATAAACAAGAAAATAAGATTCAATCGATCCAAGCCCTCTTTCTGCTGCGTATAAGGGCAAGAATGAGGCAATGCCACCAAATGTTACAGTTATAAAAAACAACAAAACAGATGGCGGTATGGCTGTTTTTTCGAAGATATCAAATTTTACCGTGACAGATTTATTCGGAGACTGTTCCACCTTTTTATAGCGAATCGTTGTGGATAGTAATAATGCCACCAAACCAAGAGCAGCACATAATAGAAATAGTTTAGTAAAAGAGATGACGCCAACGAGTGATAAACCTAATGCAGGGCCAAAGGCAAGAGCTAAATTCCCAGATAGGCCAAAGTATCCTAACCCTTCCCCGCGGCGTTTTGTCGGTACCAAGTCCGTTGCAATCGTACTGGTTGCTGTGGTTGAAAACCCCCAGCCGATTCCTTGTATAATCCGCATGAATACTAACAAAGCCATACTAACTATAAATGCATAGGAGCCTACAGAAAGTACAAAAATCGCTAGTCCGGTCATATAAACAATGCGTCTTCCCTTTGATTCCAATGCATGCCCAGCGTAAGGACGGAAAATTAACGCAGAAAAAGTAAATACACTGACGATAATTCCGATTAGTTGATCACTTCCACCTAGTTCTTTAACGAAGATTGGAAGTGTAGGCAATGTCATTTGAAATCCTAAAAATATAAAAAAATTAGCAAGACAAATCAAAATAAAATCACGTGTCCAAATTTTATCTTGAGCTACTGCCTGTTGTACATTACTATGCATGAAAGCCTCCCTTTATTTGATTTCAATCTATTATACATGAATATGCCAATAAATACATGAATAGCATCGGAACCAGGATATATTAACAAAATATAGATATGTCTTATTCGAAGGGAATATGGTATAATTTAACTAGATTCTCATATATTTAAAAGACCACAGACAGGACTGTGGTCTACAGATAAGCGGTTCCTTAGAGGGATCGGCTGCATAGAAGCGAATAGACCTCTCCTTACTAACATGCAAAGAATAGGAGGGTCTATTTTTTATTTATTAAAGTTACGACCAAAGCGACTAATGCAATCAAAAGCGTACCGAAACTAACCATCACCATTAACGCTTCATATACGCTAATAGGCTTCACCCCCTTACACGCGGGGTTAGCCGATCCAAGCCTAAAAAGAACTTTATCTATTATCATTATATCACAAATGAATAAAAAGGGAACATATATTCTATTTTCTTATTTAAACTTCTTTTTATTGCTTAAAAAAATATGAAATCTGAGATGAATCCCAGATTTCATATTTATTCCTCTATGACACCACAGGCAATGCGATCTCCTGCGTCACCCGAGGGCTGTGATTTATTGTCATCCTCATCTGCATGAATGACTAAAGAAGTACCCTCGCCATCCAGCAAACTATTTTCCGCATTTTTCTCTAGCGTTACTCCTTTTGCAACAAATGATTCACTTACAGATCCATCTTCATTCACTTCAATGTTGGGAAGATCACCTGCATGGGGACCATCAGGGTCATCAATGCCATGATTTGTATCATCAGGATTAAAATGCCCCCCTGCAGATTCAAAATCCGGTGTCTCACAAGCGGCTTTTTCATGAATATGAAATCCATGTTTTCCCTCAGGGATTTTAGCTGCATCCAGCTGGATATTGACACCCTCATCTCCTTCGTCCAGTATGGCTGTTCCTATCTTTTTTCCTTCTGTATCCTTTAGTTCAACTTGGACTAGATCTTTACCCGGTTCAGAGCTTTGTCCTTCTTCCGTTTCAGCTGATTCGCCCTTTGACTTCGTATCGGAATCATCATTCGTGTTTTCCTCATTATTTCCGCATGCGACTAAAACAACTAACAATAAAGTCATGAAAAACAGCAATATACCACGCTTCATCCATACATTTCCCCTTCTCGTATATTGTTTTAATTATAATCATTATTCACATTTCCAGTACCATTTAAACATATGGCTTATGAATATAAAAAGGACTAGCTATTGAAAGACAAATTATTTATACTAATTATATTACATTTTTTCCCTTCTTTAGTAAAATCTATGTTTAGAAAGATGGTAAAAGGGTTAATATTAAATATTGCTAGTTTTGGTAACTTTTATACTAACAACAAGGAGGATTGCAATGAAAAATACTGCTCGCCTGATAACATTTTGTCTAAGTTTTTTGCTATTTTTCTTTATTTTTCTATCTGATAGTCATGCTGAAAATGGACGAACCTATCAAGTTAGTACTTCTTCACTGAATGTTAGAAGCACTCCTTCTCATAGTGGGGAAATTATTGGTAGGCTCAACAAGGGAGACAAAATTGTTGCATTTCAAGAAAAACATGGCTGGATTCTGACTTATTATGATGGAAAGGAAGTATGGGTAGCATCTCAATTTTTAGCTCCTGCAGAAGGAAAAACACAAAGCAATGATCCGAATCATGTACAACAGCAACAAACAAATACAGTCCAAGTAATGGAAAATGATGTACATATTAGATCTGGTGCAGGAACAAACCATTCGATTATTGGAACTGCAAATGCCGGTGATACATACAATCTAAAGGATACATCAGGTGACTGGCACCAAATTGCTCTCTCTGGTGGCTCTACTGGATGGATCGCCGCTTGGTTAACAAATGCACAAACTGCTTCAGAGCAAGAACAAGATACCAAAACGAACTCGTCCAACGAAGAAAAGTCACCATCCGGTGAAGGAACAGTAGCTTCTAATGGATCACTAGAAGGGATTAATATCATGCTTGATCCGGGACATGGTGGCAAAGATCCAGGCTCTATCGGGGTAAATAGGGCCCCAGAGAAAGATTTAACATTATCTATTACGGATCGTATTGCTCAGTCATTGAGAAACGCTGGTGCGACAGTAATCGTGACCAGAACGAGCGATCATTATTTATCACTGGATCAAAGAGTTGATTTAAGCCATTCGTATAATACGCACGCTTTTATCAGTTTGCATTATAATGCATTTCCAATTGAAACAATTCGTGGTTTTAGTACATTTTACAGCTCTGATCGTGAGCTGGCCAATGAAATTCATTCTTCGATCATGCAAAATATAAATATGCAGGATCGCGGTGTCAATCAGGCAGATTTCCATGTAATGCGTGAAAATAATAACCCTGCAATACTTTTGGAATTAGGGTTTATTACGAATCCTGATGATTTATTGATGATCCAATCAGGAGATTACCAAAATGGACTAGCTAACGGAATCACAAATGGGCTAAAAAATTATTTTAATTCATATTAAAAGAAGTAACTGATTACCAGTTACTTCTTTTTATTTGGCATCGTATAAAATAACTTTTTTTGTCGTTATTTCCCAGGAAATTCTAAAAAGTACATATGAGGTGCATCCCATTCCAAAGAGTAGAGAAACATTACAGCACCGCACCCTAGTTACGCACCTTAGGGCGTAGCTATTTTTACTGTTCCATTGCCCCCTTTGGTTTCCGTGTGAGTGCCACAATCCCACAAATGGCGTAAAATATTGCAATGATCCACGTTCCAAAGCCTAATAAAATCAAGGAAAGTACTGCTACTATTATTAACATGATACCAGCCGGTTTTGGCCGCTTATTACCCTTTAGAAATACAATAGCGATGATCCCAACGATCACTGCAACTGAAGAAAATATTGCAAGCATCCATCCTTCGCCGCCAATACTTTCTAGCATCGAATTAAATTCGTTCATTGTTATACCTGCTTCTTGCTGTGTTTGCTCAAAGATATCACGCATGACATCCTTATTGTTTTGTACCCATATGAGTAGTCCACCCATAAATGCAAAAAAAGCATATAGCAATGCTCCTATAATCGCTAACACAATTTCAACTGTTCGTTTCATTTATACCAACCTTTTTATAATATCTTCTCTATTATATTATAGTCCATTATACAATGAAACTCTAATCATAAGACAAAAAAATAGAGCCCTAAATAAACGAGGGCTCTACCTTATTTATAGATCATCAAATCCATTCAAATCACTTGTTTTTGTATACTGTCTAGATCTTTGCTCAAAGAAATCTGTCTTCGTTCCGTCAAAATTATCAACATAAGCACGGATCCATTTCATTGGGTTTTCTACATGATCAGGATAAATCTCCTCTAATCCCATCATTCGCAGCATTTTATTTGCACGATATTTTATATACCCTGCCATTTCTATCAAATCAATACCCTCTACATCAGCAAGTACGTAAGAAGACCATTCTATTTCTAATTCAACAGACTCTTTAAAATGATCATAAACCCACTCAATAAAGCTACCCGTATTATATTCTGGGTTTTCAGCTAGTGTTGCCCGGAACAGTTCAGCAATAAAGCGACCATGTTCTAGTTCATCACGATTAATATAGCTGATCATTGTCGAAGTACCCACCATTTTATTATGTCTGGCTAAATTGTAGAAAAAGGCAAATCCCGAATAGAAAAACATACCTTCAAGTAATGCTGTGTAAACCATTGTCTTTAAAATGTTTTCAATAGTAGGATTTTCTACAAATGCGTTGTACGTTCCAATGATATTTTCATTCCTTTTTAACAAAACAGGGTCTTTTCTTCCTAGCTGGAACGATTCATTTTGTTCATCTAAGGAGACGACAGAAGAAAGAACATAAGAATAACTTTCATTATGCACTGCTTCCTGCTGTGCAATTACCGCCATAATGGATTGTACCGATGGGTCTGTCGCATATAATGACAATAATAGTGCCGTTCTCGTCTGCGGACCATCTAGTGTAGACAGAAGTCCAATTATTTTTAAATAGGCATCCTGCTCTTCTTTGCTTAAACTAGGAAATTGTTTAACATCTCCTGACATATTCACCTCATCAGCTTGCCAGTAATTTCCTATTAGCCTCTTATACATTTTATACCAATGCGGATATGCAATGTCATTCCAATTTAATATCCCGCTCGATTTCCCTCCAAATACCCCTGTCGATTTATTTGGATTTCTAGGCTCTAATGTTTTTGCTTTTTCAAGCATAACTTCTGACATTTCCCAGCACTCCTTCTAACCATTGTTCAATATAGGTTTCCTGAAAACCACGTGGAGACTGTTCTATTTTTAATGCCGGCCACTTACTGTGATAAAACACAGCAAGTTTTTCAGCAGCCCTGCAAAACAGATCATCCCCACCAAACTGTGTATCTCCAGTGCCAAAAACAGCAACATTTTCTGGCTTATAGCCTACCTCTAATATAAAATCCTTCACTTCATCTGGCGTAGCTCCCATCTCCCATGTGAACGTACCTAGAAAAATATATTGATAAGATTCTGCATCAACAGGAGGGTCGATGCCAATGCGGTGCATGTCCACATCATTCCCTTCCTGACTTAATAAGTGATTAATCCGCTCTGCAACTTCTTCCGTGTTACCACTATAAGATAGATAGGCAACTAAAATCCTCAACTTTCACACCACTCACATTCCTCAATATCGTTTGAGGTTGATCGTACATAATAAGTTGTTTTAAGTCCTTCTTTCCATGCCTGCAAATGCAGATTCAACAATACGGAAGCCCGGATGGTGTGTGGTACATAAAAATTAAATGAAATACTTTGGTCAATATGTTTCTGGCGTGCAGCATTTTGTCTCACAGACCATCTTTGGTCAACGATATAAGCAGATCTTCTGTAAATATCATATGTCTTATGATCTAAATCCGGTGCAGTTTTCGGTATTTTAAAATCTTTCTTTTCTTCATTATAGAAAGATTTAAATATAGGATCGATACTTGCAGTAGAACCAGCGATTATTGCCGTGCTTGAGTTTGGTGCAACAGCCATTAAATAACCATTGCGTATTCCGTGTTCAGTAACGTCTTTTTGTAATTCAGACCACTTCGTACTATCATAGTTTTTATTTGTAAAGTACTCACCTGTCTGCCACTGGCTTCCTTCAAAGGCAGGATAGCTTCCTTTTTCTTTACTTAATTCCATGCTTTTCTTGATTGTTAAATAAGCGATCTTTTCATACAGATCATCTGCATAATCTACAGCTTCTTCTGACTCCCATTTAATATTTTCAAGAGCAAGTAAATGGTGCCACCCAAATGTACCAAGTCCAATCGCACGGTATTTTTGGTTTGTTAATTGCGCTTGTTTAATTGGCAGTGTATTAATCTCGATTACATTATCAAGCATGCGAACTTGAATTTGAATAAGTCGCTCTAAAACTTGGTCCGGTACAGCCTTTCCTAGATTAATAGAACTTAAGTTACAAACTACATAATCTCCCGTCTTATATTTTTTGACGATTGTATTCTCTTGTTCTACAAATTCCTCTAAAAACTCAGAAGGTGACTGATTTTGCGTAATTTCTGTACAAAGGTTTGAGCAATAAATCATTCCGCTTTGATTGTTGTTATTCGTCCGATTTACTTCATCCCGGTAAAACATAAACGGTGTACCAGATTCGAGCTGCGACTTCATGATGCGCTTCATAATATCAATCGCAGGTACTTTCTTCTTGGAAAGCAATTCAGATTGAACACATGCTTCGTATTTCTCACGCCAGCTACCGCTTCCTTTTTCCTCATCATAAAAGTCCTCAAGAGAATAACCCATCACTTGCCTTACTTCATGTGGATCAAATAAATACCAGTCACCACGGTTTTCCACTTGTTCCATAAAATAATCCGGCAAACAAACACCTGTGAAAATATCATGGGCTCTCATTCGCTCATCCCCGTTATTTAACTTCAGATCCAGGAAGGCCTCAATATCTGCATGCCAAACATCTAGGTAAATGGCAATCGCACCTTTTCTAGTCCCCAATTGATCCACGGAAACAGCAGTATTATTCAATTGCTTAATCCATGGAACGACACCACTAGACATCCCTTTGAATCCTTTAATGGAACTACCCCGGCTACGGATTTTACCCATATAAACGCCAATTCCGCCGCCATTTTTCGATAACTTTGCAATGTCAGTATTACTGTCGTAAATCGACTGCAAACTATCATCCACTGTATCTATAAAACAACTGGAAAGCTGTCCGTGTGATTTTCCGGCATTATTTAGTGTTGGCGTTGCCACCGTCATGTAAAGATTGCTAAGCGCCCAGTAAGCTTCTTCTACTAAACTGCTCCGCTTTGACTTATCCTCATCTTGCATTAAGTACATCGCAATAATCATCCAACGCTCTTGTGGAAGTTCATAAATGTTTTTATCATGATCCGTTGCTAGATATCTTGTAGCCAATGTATATAAACCAAGATAATCAAACAGGAAATCCCGTTCTGGCTCAATCTTTCCTGCGAAATAATTTATTTCTTCTTCTGAATACTTATCCATAATATGTGCTGAATAGATACCTTCATCTGTCAGCAATTTTACCAACTCATAAAAACTGCCATATTTTAATCCGGCGTCATAATCCCTATTATTAGCAGCCTTCTTATAAAGTGTTTGCAGGTAAAGTCTGCTAGCTAGAAATGTCCACGCCGGACTCGCCTCATCAATATTTTCAAGTGCATTTTTAATCAAAATCTCAGTTGCTGCCTCATCGGACATATTATTTTTAACAGCCCTAGTCGATTTTTCTAAATAGTAGTCTATGTTTATTGAAAGATCTTGAGCTGAATTTCCGATCAAACGTAATACCTTTTCCTGTTCGTTTTCATTTACCGTCATCATCGCACACATGACTGATCCTCCTTAAGAAAGTATGTATAATTATAAAATAAAATATAAGTATTATAATAACTAAAAAAGTCCTCATTTCTTGGATTTCCATTACAAAGACCTCATTTTATCACATCCAAGAAGTGAAAACTACATAATTTAATATTTTCTTGCCTCTTTGCATAAGCACTTGTTCATTACGTATATTTTGCTCCTTGTTGAACTATCTGATCAAACCATTTAAGTACTATATATAGTACTTAAATGGTTTGATCACAACAAGATATTGTATAATTAGATTATCATATATAAGACATTTTGGCAATCAGTTCAGTTTTGAAATTTCTCCAACCTCATGAAAAAGTCTTTCAAAAACTCATAAAATAGCTTTTCTGTAGGAAGCAATTTACGCTCCGTTGGTATAATTACACCTACTGTCCTCGTTATATTTGGCTCGATAATAGGAAGCTTAACTGATGCACGCGGCAAATTATCTACTAACGTTATTTCCGGAACGAGTGAAACACCGAGTCCAGCAGATACTAATCCTTTTATTGCATCAATATCTTCTCCCTCAAAAACAACTTTTGGTTTAAAACCAAGCTGTTGACAACCTTCTTCAATAATTTCACGAAGTATATACCCATTTGGAAACAAAATAAACGTCTCATTTTGCAGCTGGTTCAGCTTTAGGGATCGTTCTTCTGCCAGTGGATGACTGGTCGGTAACAAAGCAATAATATTTTCGCTAAACAATATCGTCCCCTTTATTTTCTTTTTATATTTTGTAGGAAGAGGGCCTAATAATGCCATATTAATGTCACCTTTAATAACAGCTTCTGTTAAATCATGATAAGATCCTTGGTGCAGCTGAAATTTAACATTTGGGTATTGCTCATGAAAGGCAGATATAGCGGTGGGTAATATATAGGTAGATAAACTGCTCGGAAAGCCTACATGAATTGCACCTCGCTCAGGATCTGTATATTCTTCTACTACCTGTTTGGCATCATCAATCACATTTATTGCTTGTTCCATATGTTCTAAGAAAATTCGTCCAATAGGGGTTAATCGAACGGTCCGGCCTTCCCGGATAAAAAGATCAACACCTAATTCATCTTCCAAATTAAAGATTTGCCGACTTACTGCTGATTGTGCAACGTGCAGAGCATCTGCAGCCTCTGTCACATGTTCTCGCTTCGCTACTTCTATAAAATATTTAATCTGTCTTAGTTCCAATTTAATCACCCCTTTATCTCATTATCTCATATTGGCATTGATTAAATCTATAATTTATATTGTTTAGATAACGATATTTGTGTAAAGTAGTTATATAATAGAAAATTCAATCACTAGGGGCAAAATTAAACATTTACTCAAAAAACCCGAATATTTGAAAGCTATAAATCGTTATAAAACGATTTTTTGCCTTTATATGAATGTTTTTATTGAGCGTAACAAGAATAAGCATACATTTAAGAAAAGGAGGCTATATACATGATGGATCTTATTAAGAAAAATTCTTTAACAGATGAGCAAAAAGCAAAAGAATATTTAAAAAATGTCTATGCAACGATCAAACATCGGGACCCACATGAACAAGAATTCCTCCAATCTGTAAAAGAAATATTCGAATCACTTACCCCCGTCTTTGTGAAACATCCAACATATATGGAAAATGGAATACTGGAACGAATTGCAGAACCTGAAAGAATCATTACATTCCGCGTGCCATGGGTAGATGACTATGGAAAAGTCCAAGTAAACCGTGGATATCGTGTTCAATTTAATAGTGCAATTGGCCCTTATAAAGGTGGATTACGTTTTCACCCATCCGTTAATGCTAGTATTGTAAAGTTTCTGGGACTTCAGCAAATTTTTAAGAACTCCCTTACAGGCCAGCCTATTGGTGGTGGAAAAGGGGGAGCTGACTTTGACCCAAAAGGGAAAACGGACGCCGAAATTAGACGTTTTTGTCAAAGCTTTATGACCGAACTTTCCAAGCATATCGGTCCTGACATTGATATACCAGCCGGGGACATTGGTGTCGGAGCCAAAGAAATCGGCTATATGTTTGGCCAATATAAAAGACTCCAAGGACGCTTTGAAGCTGGAGTTTTAACCGGAAAGGGCTTAGGGTACGGCGGCAGTATAGGACGTAAAGAGGCAACTGGCTACGGTACTATTTACTTTGTTCAAGAAATGTTAAAAGACCAAGATATGTCATTGGAAAATTGTACAGTTGTTGTTTCCGGATCAGGAAATGTATCTATTTATGCCATAGAAAAAGCAATCAGCCTCGGTGCAAAGGTTGTAGCATGCAGTGACTCTTGCGGTTATATCTATGATGAAAATGGAATTAATGTAGAGACAGTGAAGCAAATTAAAGAAGTAAATAATGACCGCATTAGTTCCTATTTACAGTTCCATCCAGAGGCAAAATACTTCGACGGATGTTCTGGCATCTGGTCCATTCCTTGTGATGTCGCACTTCCATGTGCTACACAAAATGAAATCGATCAAGATTCAGCAAATCAATTGCTGGATAATGGTGTAAAAATTGTAGCAGAAGGTGCAAACATGCCATCAACTGCGGAAGCTATTCGGGTTTTCCAATCAAATAATGTACTATTTGGACCAGCAAAAGCAGTAAACGCAGGCGGTGTAGCCGTTTCTTCATTAGAGATGGCACAAAACAGCATGCGAATGGCTTGGAGCTTTGAAGAAGTAGATCAAAAATTACATGAAATCATGAAAAACATTTACAATAATTGTGTAACAGCTGCTAAGGATTACGGCCAGGAAGGCAATTTAATAGCTGGTGCCAATATTTCCGGGTTCATTAAGGTTGCAGACGCAATGATTGATCAAGGCATTATTTAAAGAATAAAGATCACAAACAAATACAAAAATTGATGAAACTTGTAAGTTAGGACCTTACAGGTTTTTTCCTATGTTTAAAATATAATAAAAGGATGATGATATATGCAGGAATTCGTCGATTTATTAACTGCATCCAAGTACACAATTGTTTTTACAGGGGCTGGCATGTCAACGGAAAGCGGATTACCAGACTTTAGATCGAAAGAGCGCGGGCTCTGGACAAAATTTAACCCGGATGAGTTAGCAAATGTGGATGCACTCAAGCACAACCAAGAAGAATTTACTGATTTCTATCGTTTCCGCCTTTCGGAAATAAATAAATACCAGCCACACGAGGGACATACCATCTTGGCAAAATGGGAAAAAGCAGATGTCATTAAAGGCATTATCACACAAAATGTCGATGGTTTTCACCATGATGCCGGAAACCAAAACGTGATGGAGCTGCACGGCACTTTTCGCAGTTTTCATTGCCATCAGTGCAAAAAAACGCATGAACGGAAGAATTATTTATCAGGAGATGTAAACTGCCCTGCTTGTGGAGGTTTAGTTCGCCCTGGAATTGTATTATTTGGTGAAACCTTGCCAGAGGAAACGTTTCTCAAAGCAGAACTGGAGTCCCTGCAAGCTGACCTCTTTATTGTCCTTGGATCCTCCTTATCTGTCAGCCCAGCAAATATGTTCCCTTTACACGCCAAGCAAAATGGGGCAAAATTAGCCATTATCAATCGAGAACCTACACCGTATGATGACGATGCAGATTATATCGTTCGGGACCAAAGTATTAAAGAAGTATTAACAAAAACAAACGCTTTGCTGTAGAACCAAAAAAAGGTTGTCTCATGAAGGAATCACCCTCCTGAGACAACCTTATTTTTTTCGGTTGATACCTATAACACGTCCGGCTTCTTTTGGTTTCTCCTTCGGTGTATAATTCCTTGTAAGTTCTCTCACCCTGTCCCATACTTCCTGTGGAAAAGGGGCTGGCCTTCCGTTTTTTTGGTTCATTCCCATTAACATTTGTTCACTAGTGGCAGCACGTTTCCCATCATCCCCATATAATTCTAAAAAAATATGAATGCGTTTTTCATCACAGTCAAGCATTTGAAAATATACCTCAAATGACTCATCTAATTTCATCTCATCTAAATAACATACATGATTTTCTAAGGTGAAAATGGTATACTGCTTTTCTGCTCGGAATTGCTCGTCTATACCAATCAAACTCATGAAAGCATCGATCCCTAAACTAAATACACGAACATAGTCTGCATCATTCATATGTCCATTATAATCAATCCACTCTTTTTTTACATTCCCTTTTAAGATTGCTTTTACTTCCTGCATATACATACCTCCTCGTATCGTATATTTAAGCATTGATTTTCTGCCTATTGATTCTGATTCATTTTAGAAGTATACAAGCTTTGTCACTCCGTTTGTGCTATTTTTCATGAAGGCGTTTATCATCTGCATCATATGTTAATCACTTGGACGCTCCATGACGGTTGTAAAAGAAGAACAGTACGTTGCGTTACAACAGCTGACACGGGCAAGGTACCAGTTGATACGCCATGTCAGTCAGGAAAAGCAACGCTTTCTTCAGTATCTTGAATAGCTTCTAAATCCTTTTAAGTAATCTCCAGTAAATTCCATTTATTTGCTGGGTCTGGTTAGTGATGCCTTTTTTAAACAAATTGGATCTTGCCAATCACATATCTAAGCCTTTTTCGCTTGGCATATCACTGCTGCAGGTCTTTTACGGACTTATCGTTAAAGTGTTTTATTAAGGTTCGCTGCAGGCCAGTATTTTTCTAACAGACTCTGTAATTCAATTAAGAACTGATCACGCCGTTGTTCAAGATTTTCCATTTTTGTACCTGCTGTTTGCTTTTCACAGCCCGTGATCACTTTTTCAGCCAGTTCATCTGTTAATTCTGGAGCTTCCAACTTGGTCCAAGGAAGTTTCAATGCAGGTCCAAATTGTTCAAGCATATGGCGCATGCCTTGTTTGCCCCCGCCCATATGTAGCGTTAGAAAAGGACCCATTAAGGCCCATCTTAGACCTGGTCCATAAACAATGGAGGCATCTACTTCTTCCGTAGTAGCAATTCCATCATTCACAATATGCAGCGCTTCACGCCAAATAGCTTCCATCAAACGATCCGCCACATGCCCTTCAATTTCCTTCTCAATGACAAGTGGCTTCATTTTAAGGCTGTTGTAAATAAACTTAGCATTTTCAATATAACGTAGCTCTGTCTTTTCTCCGCCAACTACTTCTACTAATGGCATGAGATAGACGGGGTGAAAAGGATGAGCAACAAGAACACGCTCCGGAGCATTTACACAATCCGCCTGTAAGCTGCTCGGCAAAATCCCCGATGTGCTTGACGCAATAACTGTTCCTTTTGGTGCATACCGATCAATTTCGGAAATCACTTGCCGCTTTAAAGCCTCTCGTTCTGGAACATTCTCTTGAATAAAATCTGCCTGTTTTACTGCCTCTTTCAAATCACTTTCGAAAAATAAATGATCCATGGATGCTTCCGCATGCAAGCCAATTTTCTCCATGGATGGCCATGCATTTGCCACTGCTTCTTTCGTTTGCTCTCTTGCAGCAGGGTCTGGATCATAAGCGGTTACTTGAAAACCATTCGCTAAAAAACGGGTAATCCAGCCATTCCCTATAACCCCCGTTCCTACAACGGTAATGTTTTTAATCGTAGATGTTGTCATTTTCTCTGTCATGTTATTCGGCCTTTCTATTAGGGTTTTGTAAATTTAAGAATTCACGTGCATCTGCTGGGGACATGATATCAGCACCTAGGCTCTGGATGATACCCACTGCTTTATCTACGAGTTGCTCATTGGTTGCTAGCTGTCCCTTCTTTAAATAAAGATTATCCTCTAATCCTACACGAGCATTTCCGCCTTGCAAAACGGATTCTGCAACCATTGGCATTTGCATACGGCCGATTCCAAAAGCAGCCCAGTTTGCATTTTCTGGAATACGCGTTTTCATATAAGCGATTGTTTCTGCATCAGCATCTGCTCCCCATGGAATACCTAAACAGAATTGATATAAAGGACTTCCTTCCACTAAACCTTCTTGAACTAATTGGTTAGCAAAGCGAATATGTCCGGTATCAAAGCATTCTAGTTCTGGCTTCACACCGCTTTCTTTAATTAATTGTGCTTGTCTTCTAAGCCATGGACCAGGCTTATATAAATTTGATCGCCAAAATTAACACTGCCGCAATCCAGCGTACAGATCTCTGGGAGTAATAACCCCACAGGTTCATGACGCTCTTCAGGCGTTTGAATATCTGTGCCTTCTCCGCCTTTTGTCGGATCTTCGTCACTCGGCACCCAGTCTCCACCACCGCCTGCTGTAATATTGATAATGACATCTGTATCGGCTTCCCGGATACGTTCAACGACTTCTTGAAATAGGCTAATATCATGACTTAACTTTCCTGTTTTCGGATCACGAACATGGATATGAGCAATTGTAGCTCCTGCTTTTGCAGCTTTAATTGCTGAGTCAGCAATTTCTTTTGGTGAAATGGGTACATGAGAGCTCTTTTCGGTTGTTTCTCCAGCTCCTGTTACCGCACAGGATAAGATTACATTTTTATTCATTTCCATTGCCTCCTAATTCATGGGTGTTTTTTGGAACATGCTTAAACACTTCTCCGCTTTCAAAAAAGCTTATTAAACGGCGAATCCAATCATAATAATCCATCCAATCACGAATTTCTATTAAAATCTCGTTCACCGCTTGTTCGTCAGGTTTTGACAAATTACGCTCACTTTGCAAATCCTGAAGCTTCGATTGCAATTTCTGCTCAAAGTGTTTATTTTTATTAATTGCTTTATGCCATGTAGATGTAAAAAGAGAAACAAAAGTCTGATAGTAATCCTGCTCAACTTCATATAAATCTTTACGTACGCCTTTGCGAAAAACTCTTGACGCGATATTTAAATCAATCATTTCGCGAACTACTTGACTCATTCGTGTTTTACTCATTCCCGTTTCGTTAGATAATTCATCTAACGTCATTGGCTTTCTTTCCATATAGATAATTCCTAAGACGCGGCCAACGGTTGTTGATACGCCAAAAGAGTGCATATTATCTGTTATTTTTTCTATGAATTGTGATTTAACATCGTCAATTTTTTCTTCATTATTAGTATTATTAATTTCATTACTAGTCATTTTTATTCCCCTTTTTCATTCTTTAGTCACTGTATCATTTTTAAATTTAATTTAAAAATGCTATCTAACATAGTAATTCAAAGGATAATAGAGAAAAAAAGAGTATAAACAATATAAACTTTATAAACAAAAAAATATATAAAGTTTATAAACACGCTTATGTTTTTTATTTTTGCTTTATAAATTCGCTCATCTAAGGTATACTAACTGTCGAAAGGATGGATGACATGAAGTCAAAATTAATCGATTGGCCTACATTTATTGGGGCTTTATTTTTAATATTGGCAGTATCTATTCCACTCATGTTGTTTCCAGACTCTGGTGCAGTAATCGTAGATATGGCAAATAACTTTATGACGGAAAAGTTTGGTGCCCTTTATTTACTTGTTGGACTAGCAGCATTTTTCTTTTTATTATTCGTTGCCTTTAGCAAAAACGGAAATGTAAAACTCGGAAATAAACATGAGAAAAAAGAATTTGGAACCATTTCTTGGGCAGCTATGCTCTTTGCGGCTGGAATAGGTTCTAGTATTCTTTATTGGGCAATGATTGAATGGGCTTACTATTATCAAGGTCCTCCCTTCGGAATAACACCAGAATCAAAAGAGGCAATTTCTTGGTCAACTTCTTATGGTATTTTTCACTGGGGCCCCCTTGCATGGGCAATTTATACATTACCTGCTTTACCAATCGCTTACTTTTATTATGTACGTAAAACCCCTGTTCTCAAAATAAGTGAAGCTGTGCGCCCTGTTTTAGGAAATAAAATTGATGGGCCTCTCGGTGTGATCATTGATGTATTATTTATGTTTGGTCTTATGGGTGGCGCTGGTACCACATTAGCGCTTGGCACTCCAATGATTGCCGAAGGAATACACGATATAACGGGCATCCCCATTACACTTGGCTTAAAAACGATAATTATGCTTCTTTGTACAACGATTTTTGCAATAAGCGCTTATTCCGGTTTACGCAGAGGGATTAAGTTCCTTAGTGATATTAACTTATGGCTAGCACTGTTCCTTCTAGTATTTGTTGTTGTACTTGGACCAACTGTGTTTATTAGCAGAACGACCTTCACGAGTATCGGAATCATTCTCGATAACTTCTTTAGTATGGCTACATGGTTAGAGCCATTTGGTGATCTAGCAGGCTTCAAAAAAACGGGTTTCCCTGAGTCATGGACGATTTTTTACTGGGCCTGGTGGGTAGTCTACGCACCTTTTGTTGGACTATTTGTTGCTAGAATCTCCCGCGGCAGAACCATACGCGAAATGATTCTTGGAACGATGATTTATGGTACCATTGGTAGCGTCTTATTTTTTGGGATTTTAGGCAATTTCGGTCTTTATCTACAATTAACCGGTAATTTAGATGTTATCGGGTTTATGAACGAACATGGAGCTCCTGCAGCTATCATCGCTATTTTGCATGAATTGCCATTGGCACAGCTGATTGTACCTATATTCACTATTTTAGCAATTATCTTTTTAGCAACAACCTTTGATTCCTCTTCTTATATTTTGGCGTCTGTCGTTCAAAAAGAAGTGCAATCAGAACCATTACGGTGGAATCGACTTTTTTGGGCATTTACATTGTGTTTATTGCCCCTTGTACTAATGTTCCTTGGTGACCTGGAAACATTACAAACAGCAAGCATCGTAGCGGGGTTCCCTGTCATATTCATCATGCTTTTGCTAGCATGGTCTTTTATTAAAGCATCGAACGATGATATTAGAGCATCAAAAGATTATGAGTCGCCAGTTATTTACATTGATCAAAAAAACACAAAAAAATCGTATGAAAGATATGATTAACGCAAACAACGGATTGTGAGTATATTTCTCATTTTCCGTTGTTTTTTTACTTCCAAATAAAATACAATAGCTTAGTTGTTAGGAAGGCGTTTTCGTGATATGATTAGTTAGAAAATTCTTTCAAAAAAGGTGTTCATTTATGTTAAAATTTTCCATATAGCTTAACGCAAGTTTAAATACAACAATATTAATAAAAGGAAGATATGATGGATAAAATAAAAAACCGTTGGCTCATTGCTGCCTCAGCTGTGCATTACAAGAACAATCCAAATACGAAACACCTTATCTAGCAAATAAATAAACGATAGAATATATGTACATGAACGTTACCAACAATCATGTTTGGTTGGTATCTTTATAAACATCCTCTCGGAGAGGAGGTATCAGATATGACGGAAACAACTCAAAATGAGTGGGATGTTATACGATTCACTAAAAACCATTTGTCAGTGGAAAGGGATGAAATCGCCACGGAATATCCGTTAACCATTATCCTGAACGGAGAAGAATTTGCCACGATGGTATGTTCACCAACTAATCTTCGTGAACTCTTAATTGGCTTTCTTGCATCAGAAGGAGTCATTCGATTCATTGAGGAAATCGACGCCATTCAAATGGATCAAGAACGGGGATTTGCTTATGTTGAACTTAAGCGGCCAATAAAAAAGGAAGACCAGCAAGATCATTCTAAGCGATTTATTGGGTCGTGCTGTGGAAAAAGCCGACAATTTTACTTTAAAAATGATGTGAAAACAGCTAAAACAGTAATGAGCCGCCAAACTATCACCATTTCACAGGCATTTGCACGTATGGAGGAACTCCAAAATCACTCAAAAGATTTCATAAAAACCGGTGGTGTCCACAATGCAGCACTATGCGCACCCAATGAAATGATAACCATTCAAACCGATATAGGAAGACATAATGCGCTTGATAAAGTATATGGTACGATATTAGAAAAAAAAATTCCGCTTGACGATAAATTGATAACATTTAGCGGCCGTATTTCGTCTGAAGTACTATTGAAGGTCTCGAAAATTGGAATAGGTATCGTCATTTCCAAATCTGCTCCTACTGACTTAGCTCTAAAGCTGGCAAATGACCTTGGAATTACAATCGCTGGATTCGTCAGAGGAACTAAAATGAATATTTATACAAATTCTTATCGTATCCATGAGACCACACAGTTATAAACAAGTTTACCCCGTTATTGCAAGTGTTCAGGCGGGGTATTTTTATGCCCTTGCTGTTTGACCTCGCTGAATAGATCATCCTGATTATTTGTCTGCATTTGGTTCCTTATTGAATTTGTTTGCTGGTTTTGACCATATGGAATAGAGTTGGTCTGCAATTCATTTAAAATTTGCTGTACATTTGACATTAATTGCTGAAACTCAGCTTTTGTCACTGGTTGTGCCTCTTCTTTCAGCATGTAACCCATTTGTCCATTCATCTCCAGTGTAGCCCATTTCACATCACTTATTTTCTTTATGTTTTTTTGCCTTAAATTCATTTCTAGTTGATCAACAGTCAACTTAACCTTTTTTAAATTTTCCTCATTTATTACACCATTCTCTATTAAGACTTTCGACTTCCCAGTAATTAAATTTTCAGTACTGTCTTTTTTTATTTGAACATAATCCATTATAAGTATTGTTAATACAAGGACCCCTGCAACTGCAAACGTTGTCCAAATATTTTTGCTAACTACTGGCTGTATCAGCAATGTTCCAATTGCAATGATTAGTACTGTTTGGGCAATCGTCAACTGGGAAACGGATTTTCTGCCTGCAACACGTAAGAAAAATGTCCCCGCAACAACGATGAGGACAGCTTTCCAAATAAAACTTAAATCCACCAAAATTCCCCCTCGTATAATATGT
>NZ_JFBD01000008.1 GCF_000709085.1 Virgibacillus alimentarius
AAGTAATAGATATTTAGGTAACATCGGCTTGAAACCAGCCCGAGCAGAGGATAAAGAAGCCAAGAGGAAGGCAGACCAAAAGCAAACCCTTACAAAAAAAGAGAAAAAAAGAACATTGGCAATTATGATCCTTGCATGCTTTGTTGTTTTTTTCTGGGCCGGATTTGAACAAGCAGGAAGTTCATTTACGTTATACACTAAAAACTTTGTGGATCGAGAAGTATTTGGATACCTCGTACCTGTTTCTTGGTTCCAATCACTAAATCCATTATTCATTATTATCCTTGCACCAATCATATCAGCACTATGGATAAAACTTTCTAAAACAAAAAACGGTGATTTAAAAACTACAACGAAAATGGGCTTAGGTATGATCCTGCTCGGATTGGGATTTATGATTCTCATACCTGCAGTTTTACACACAGGCAGCAATGAAGAAAATATTATCGCGAAAGCACATATTGCCTTTATTATATTTACTTATTTGTTCCACACCTTAGGTGAACTATGTTTATCCCCAGTAGGATTATCACTGGTCAGTAAGGTAGCACCACTTAAAATTGCCTCTCTACTTATGGGCGTATGGATGTCTGCAATTGGAGTTGCCAATCTTATAGCAGGGCAATTGGCGGCCTTGACTGCCTCTCTAGGTTATATGGAAATATTTATTGCCATTGGCGGATTAGCCATTTCACTTGGGATCATTCTCCTTTTCGTTTCAGGAAAGCTAACTTCTATGATGAGCGAATATGATGAAGTGAAAGAATAATCAATAGAGACTAACTATATAAAGTCAATAGTGCTAGCGACAAAGATTTTGGTCAAAAACATACAAATTTTATTTACTGCATTTATTAACCATGTATAATATACTTAATATAAAATAAACTAATCATGTAAAGGTGGGGTTCTTTTGACTTCAAAAAACAATAATCAAACATTACCTCCAAAAACTTGTACCATCGAAAGGCTTATAACCAAACCTAAAGATATCGAAAAAGTAATCAACGGCAAAAAGACTGCTACTCGAAGAAATGGCAGGTACGCTGATGTTGGCGAAATCATGGAGTTGAATAACCATAAATACAGAGTGGAACAAGTTTATACGCAAAAGCTTGGTGAAGTAACAGAGGACGATGCCAAACAGGAAGGCTATGATAATTTAGATGAATATAAACAAGCTATATTATCTCTCCATCCCGGTATGAAATGGGTGCCTAAAATGGAAGTCTGGGTCCATGAATTTGCACCTTTCGAGAAATAAATTGGTCATTCGTTCACAAGGAAAGTTATAAAAACACGTGAGAAATTATCTCACGTGTTTTTATAACTTTCCTTGATCCATCATTTCTACCACATCATCGATAGCAAACTCTTTTCCGTTTAATATATCTAACTTCATTTGCTGCACTTTTTTCCTTGGCTTATTTTCAGACTCATCACTTATTGGTATCTTTGGTTTTTCAATGAGTGACACAACATATTTCTTGTCATCGATTTCAATAACCGAATCCTCATCTTTTAGTATTTCTTTAATTAACTTTGCATCATACCCTTGCAGTTTCTTCAAACTCACTCTCCCCCTTAGTATAGGTTAATGATTATTTGAATCAACTAACTTCCCCCATCTTTTCGAACCATTACCCCAATCGTGAACATTTAAACCTTTTCTTGCAGAAAGGCGAAATATTTTTATTAGTGTGTAACACTAGTTCATAATAAGGCTTCATTTCCTAAAGTGATGCATTGGTTGAATCTGTTTGCCTAACATTTAAAATATGTTGGTTCAAGAAATATATTCTACACAATATAAAAGAGGTCGTCAAATTTATTAAACTATTCGGATAACTTTTAAAAATAGGTATACAACTAGACTGATTTTAACTATTATTCAAATAAATATATTGCTATCAATCATTAGACATGGTTATAATGTCTATATTAAGGAAAAAGTTCTGTTATAAAATGAGGTGGGAATATGAGTAGTAATAGTAATATATCTGTCGGTTTATTAGGTTTAGGTACAGTTGGTTCCGGAGTGATTAACCTGATTGAAAATCACCAAGAGGAACTCGTTCATGAATTAGGGTGTGGCGTTAATGTAAAAGGTGTATTGGTTCGTAATTTAGACAAAACACGTGATGTTAATATCAATCCTGAATATCTCACCACAAATCCTGAAGATGTATTAAATAACCCTGAAATTGATGTTGTCATCGAAGTTATGGGTGGTATAGAAGAAGCACGAAATCATATATTAAAAGCTTTCGCTGCCAAAAAAAAATGTTGTAACAGCAAATAAGGACCTAATCGCTTTACACGGGGCTGAACTCCATCAGGCAGCAAGTGAGAATAAATGTGACTTACTTTATGAAGCCAGTGTTGCTGGTGGAATTCCAATATTACGCGGCCTATCTGATGGCCTTGTTGCTGATAAAATACAAAAAGTAATGGGAATTGTTAATGGAACTACTAATTATATACTAACAAAAATGGATGACGAAGGTGTTCCTTATGATGATGCACTAAAAGAAGCACAGGAACTTGGTTTTGCAGAGGCAGATCCTACAGCAGATGTTGAGGGGCTAGACGCCGCTAGAAAAATGGCAATTTTAGCACGTCTTGCTTTTTCAACACCGGTAGATTTGAACGATGTTGAAGTAAGCGGAATTTCCGATCTGGAATTAACTGATTTCCAATACGGAAAGAAGTTAGGCTTCACGATGAAATTGATCGGTATTGCAAACTTTGACAATAACCAGGTAGAGGTGAGCGTACAACCTGTATTTCTTAAGAGCGATCATCCGCTCGCAAATGTGAAGAATGAGTATAATGCTGTATATGTCAATGGAGAAGCCGTTGGAGAAACAATGTTTTATGGCCCAGGAGCAGGAAGTTTACCAACTGCTACTGCCGTTATGTCGGATGTCGTTTCTGTTATTAAAAATAAATTATTAGGTGTAAATGGACATCGTTTTACTAAGCCGCGGTTTGAAAAAGTATTAAAAAAACCAGAAAACCGCTATGGTCAGTTTTATTTCAGATTGCATGTAAAAGATGAAGTCGGGGCTTTCACAACAATATCTTCTCTATTTAACCAATTAAATATCAGCTTCGAACGTATACTACAAGCTCCTATTAAACCGGAAAACCGTAATGAATTAGCTGAGGTAATTGTCGTTACACACGAGACATCATTGGATAAATTTAAGAAAGTATTAGAAGACCTGCAGAACGTAGAAGTTGTCGAGGAAGTAAAAAGCTATTTCCGAATTGAAGGAGATGTCGAATAAATGAATTGGTCTGGATTAATTCAACACTATAAATCATTTTTACCTGTAACAGAGGAAACTCCTGCTCTTACACTTAACGAAGGGAATACACCTTTCATTTACTTTCCTCACCTATCTGAACAATTAGGGATCGAATTATATGGAAAGGTGGAAGGTGCAAATCCAACCGGTTCTTTTAAAGACCGCGGTATGGTTATGGCTGTTGCCAAGGCAGCTGAAAAAGGAAGCAAATCTGTTATTTGTGCATCCACTGGTAATACATCTGCTGCTGCAGCCGCCTACGCAGCTAAAGCAGGTATGCGCGCAATTATTGTCATTCCAAAAGGGAAAGTCGCTCTCGGAAAGTTAGCTCAAGCAGTCATGTACGGGGCAGAAATCGTTGAAATTGATGGCAACTTCGACGACGCTCTGAAAATGGTACGGCATATAAGTGAAACAGCACCTGTCACACTTGTGAATTCAGTGAATCCATATCGTCTGGAAGGACAAAAAACAGCCGCTTTTGAAATTTGTGATTATCTGGGAAAAGCACCTGATTATCTTGCTATCCCAGTAGGTAATGCTGGAAATATTAGCGCCTATTGGAAAGGTTTTAAGGAGTATCACGAAGCAAAACAGACAGGTCTTCCAAAAATGTTTGGTTTTGAAGCAGAGGGAGCTGCCGCTATTGTCAAAAACAAAGTGATCAGCCAGCCAGAAACAGTTGCTACAGCAATCCGGATTGGAAACCCTGCGAGTTGGGACCTTGCAGTCAAAGCAAAGGAAGAATCAGGTGGTATCATTAATGCAGTAACTGATGAAGAAATCACGAACGCCTTTAAGCTTCTTCCAAGCAAAGAAGGAATCTTTGCTGAGCCGGGTTCTTGTGCATCTATCGCGGGCGTTATTCAACAATGTAAGGATGGAAAAATAACACCCGGAAGTACAGTTGCCGCTGTATTAACGGGGAATGGGTTAAAAGATCCTCAAACAGCAATGGATCAAATAAACGTTGACCCAATCACACTTCCAAATGACGAAGAAAAGGTTACGGAATATATAACAAATATGGTGAAGTCATGAATAAATTCACGATAGCTGTTCCAGCCAGCACTGCAAACATTGGACCTGGATTTGATTCGGCTGGCATGGCGTTAAACAAATATTTAAATGTACAAGTAATCGAGCAGGAAAAATGGGAGATTGAAAATCACTCTCCTCTTTTACCTTCCGTTGCTACATACACCGATCATTTTATTTATAAAGTGGCCAAGCAAATTGCAGAAAAGTACGGGAAAATGCTTCGAGCGTGTAAATTAGTTATTTATAGTGATATCCCATTAGCACGCGGGCTCGGAAGTAGTGCATCTGCAGTTCTTGCAGGTATTGAACTCGCAAATCAACTTTGCAGTCTTTCTTTAACGCTTGAAGATAAGCTAAAACTCGCTACAGAGATCGAAGGACACCCCGATAATGTAGCACCTGTTATATTTGGAGGTATGGTTATTTCGGCTGTAATGAGTCATCAGTCCATTCATTATTTTCAATTACCAAACCTTGATTTGGATACTGTGGTGTATATTCCAAATATCGAACTTTCTACGGAAGCTGCTCGGAGTGTACTTCCAAATTCTTTTTCCAGAGACGATGCTACTGCTGCTAGTGGAATTAGCAACCTTATGATCGCCTCTCTTATATCCGGAGACTATAACTTAGCAGGAAAAATGATGGAACAAGATGTATTTCATGAACCATATAGGGCAGAACTGATTCCAAACTATCAAATGATCAAGCAGGAGGCTAAAAGTCAAGGAGCATATGGAACAGTTATTAGTGGGGCTGGACCTACGATGATCTCTTTTGTACCTAGAGGACAAGGGACAAAGATTGCATCATTTATGAAAGAAAAACTTTCAGATTACGAAGTCGATGCATTAGTCATAGATCAGACTGGATTACAGGTTCATCAAGATTTAATAAAATAAAGCTGCGGAATCATAAACCGCAGCTTTATTAGTGTACTACTCATCTTATTAGAGATCTCTTCTTTCTATTTTCTCTTCTCTTAGGTGCTGTTTCATATAAGTGCTTCTCCTCTTCCGTTTCAGGAAAAACTTTTGGTACGGAAATAGGCTTACCTTGTTCATTTACAGCAACCAGTGTCAAAAACGATTCAGTTGTTAATCTTACTTCATCTTTTATAAGGTCATGAGCTGTAACTTTCACATATACTTCCATAGAGCTTGTACCTGTATATGTAACACATGCTTCTAACGTTAATGCATCACCTGCCGTAGCGGAAGAAACAAAATCAACCGAATCAATGGAAGCTGTTACGACTGTACTATTCGCATGCTTCATTGCTGAAAGTGCAGCAATTTCATCAATATATGCAAGGACCTTCCCTCCAAATATTGTATCTAAATGATTCGTATCAGGAGGTAGAATCAACCTTGTTTGCACCGTTCTAGAATGATTAATGGAAAAACTTTTCATTTATATAATCCCCCTATTTTTTTGCAAAGGATCTGAGTCATTTCCCTTTTATTTGCTTGTCTGAAATATTAATTAATCCCAAGGATACATGGTGTGTTTCTCCTTTTTTTGACCTATTGATTATACCATGAATAGAATCATTTACAAAAGATCACTTGATTTTAGGGCTAATTTTCCGATATTAATAGTGTCAAATTAATAAAGTTAGGAGATACAATTATTATGAAATTATCCTTATTTAAAAAGAATATACCCCAAACGGCGGATTCTTTACTAAATGTAAGTAAACAAATGAAACCAATATTACAAGTATCACCTGGGTCTGATTTAGAGGACCAATTAAACATGCTTGATTTGACAATAGCAGATTTAGCTGTGGCCCAAGTACTACTGCCTTATATTGAAAAAAACATTTTTCCTATTGTTGATTGTTTTTATGAAAATCTAGAAAAACACGCACCACTAATCGATATTATTAACCAATATAGTTCTATTGAACAATTAAAAAAATCATTAAGAAGACATATTGTTGAAATGTTTTCAGGAGTTATAACGGATGATTTTATTACAAAACGAAAAAAAATTGCTATTATTCATGTTAAAATTGGGTTAACACAAAAATGGTATATTGCCTCCTTCCAAAAAATTTTTCACAGTGTAACCGAATTGTTGTACAAACACTTTAAATCAGAAGAGGATTTGCTACTGGGTGTTCATACGATAAATAAACTCCTTAATTTAGAGCAACAGGTAGTATTGGAGGCTTATGATGATGAAATAATGGAGATAAAAGATCAGGAATCAAAATTTAAAACAGATATTGTTCAGTCATTAGAGCAGACATCAACGGAGCTGGCCTCTTTAGCAGAAGAGACTACCGCTTCTATCGAAGAAATAACAGCACAAATCAATATGATTACGACTAACTCGAAAGCAGGTACCGAAATAGCGGAAGAAGCAAAAGATGCGGCTGAACAAGGAAAAAGCCGACTAAATGTAATGGATAACTCTTTAGAGGGCATGGAATCCAGTGTGATCAAAGTCAATGAGGAAATCTCAAGTCTAGAAACAACTTCAAACCAGATAAAATCAATCATTGAAATTGTTAAGTCAATAGCAGATCAAACCAATTTATTAGCCTTAAATGCCTCCATTGAAGCTGCTCATGCAGGAGAACATGGGCGCGGATTCGCGGTAGTTGCAGACGAGGTGCGTAAATTAGCTGAACAAACAGGTAAATCAGTCATGAATGTTACACAATTGGTAAATAAGACCAATAGTCAGGTTGGTGTAAGTGCCTCATCAATGGAGGAAGCAAGCGAGCATTTACTAGCGGTACGCGAACAAATGAAAAATACCGAAATTGCCTTTGAGAGAATCGATAATCGGATGAAAGACACCAAACTGACAAATCAAAGTATACAAAGCGATTTAGAAGGATTAGATCAGGTAACAAATGATATTGTCCAGGCAGCAACAACCATTTCCGAGTCGGCAGATCAAATCAATCGAATGTTAGAAAAGGCAAATAAAGGATAATATAGCATCCATCACCACTTTCTTTTCATCATGATAATTTAAGAAAGTAGTGTACTGATCAAACACTTAGGGAGTGACGTGCTTGAAGAAAATTTATGTTGATGCAGATGCAAGTCCAGTAAATGATATTGTTATTTCCATTGCAAAAAATGCTAACATTCCAGTAGTGCTTGTTAAAAGCTTTGACCATTTTTCACATCAAGAAGAGACAGTAGGCGTACAAACTGTTTATGTTGACTCTGGAGCAGATGCAGCAGATTATCGAATCATGGAATTAGCAAATCATGGTGATATTTTAATTACACAGGACTATGGTCTGGCCTCACTTGGTTTAGGCAGAGATTGCATCGTCCTTCATCCTAGAGGTTTTGCATATACGGATACGAATATTGACCAGCTGCTAGCCTCACGTCATGTGAATGCGAAAGCAAGAAGAAGCGGACAAAGAACGAAAGGGCCAAAGCCATTTACGGATGAGGATAAACAGAAATTTCAAGCGCTTTTAGTAAAAACAATCAATAAAATGATTGGATAGAATAGCTTTTATGATCGCGCACTTCACCCCGCAGTGCTTTTTTAGATTAAACGTGACAAAGTGTGATTCACTTATTTTAGTTGGAAACTACTTAGCATAATGGATAATATATGTTAATATGATGGTTAATTTAATGCAAAGTAATCAAAGGTAGTATTATTATTTTTACTGTTTACTACTAGATTAGAATGGAGTAACCAACATGAATATTGACGTATATTTATTCCAATTAATAAACAATTTAGCAAATAAGAATACATTGCTTGATCATTTTTTTATTTTACTTACTGATTTTAGTCCGTATATTATACTACTCATTTTAGTTTGGATCTGGTTCTTTAGAAAAGGCGATAAACGGATAAACAAAAAAATCGTTCTATTTGCGATTTTTACTGCTATTTTGGCCATAGGAGCCAATTATCTTATCAATATATTCTATTTCAGACCACGTCCTTTTACGGAAATAGAAGGACCCATTACCATGCTCATTGATAAAGCTGCAGATAGCCCGTCTTTCCCTAGTAACCATGCTACAGGCGCATTTGCAATTGCATTTGCCTTTTTTACAAAAGATAAGAGGCTTGGATCGGGATTAATCATACTCGCTATCCTTATAGCCATTTCACGAATTTTTGTAGGCGTCCATTATCCAACAGATGTTGCTGCTGGTGCAATGATTGCATTTATCGCTTGTTTAGCTACTCATTCTTTGATGAATGATAAAGACCTGCGAAGTCGACAAAGATCAAGATATACAAGTTAAATGTTGAATCACCACCATTTCCAAATAGGGAATGGTGTTTTTTGTATTATATTAAAGTTGTACGAAATCAGCCTTAAAACCCATCAATTTTATTTGCAAAGCATTCCCAAACAAAAAAGGTACAGGAGATTAGCCCCGTACCTTTATCCGTTATCATTACCCTAATACTGCCTTATCACTTTCAAACTGCTCACCACGTATTCTCTGGAATTCATGCAATAATTTTTCAATCGTTAGTGCTTGTTTTTCTTGACCTTCTACATCAAAAATAACTTGCCCTTTATCCATCATAAACAACCTATTTCCTAAGTCCAATGCTTGTTGCATATTATGTGTAACCATTAGTGTAGTTAAATCAAATTTTTCAACTATATCATATGTCAATTGAGTAATCAGTTCTGCTCGTGAGGGATCGAGTGCTGCAGTATGTTCATCCAACAATAAGATATCCGGATCGGTGAAAGTAGCCATTAACAAGGAGAGTGCCTGGCGTTCTCCGCCTGAAAGCAATCCTACCTTTGCTGTCAAGCGATCTTCCAACCCTAAATTCAGAGTCTCTAAATATTCTCTAAACAATACCTTTCGTTTTGCAGTTACACCTCGTCGCAATTTCCTTTTTTTATTACGCGCATAAGCCATTGCTAAATTTTCCTCAATCGTCATGGATGGTGCTGTTCCAGCCATAGGATCCTGAAATACACGTCCAATAAAAGCCGATCGCTTATACTCAGGTAAATGTGTAACCTGCTTATTATTTATGGATATTTCACCTACATCTGGTGTTAGATTACCTGAAATTACATTCATTAAGGTGGACTTTCCTGCACCGTTACTTCCAATGATCGTTACAAAATCCCCTTTTTTCAATTCCAGTTTGATAGACTGTAAAGCTTTTTTTTCGTCTGGAGTTCCTTCATTAAAAGTAATAGCAATATCTTGTAATTGAAGCATATTACGACGCCTCCTCCACTTTATAGCGACTAAGCTCGGTACGTTTTTGTAAACGGCGTTTTTTCTCCCTTCGAGTACGAATGGCTTTTGGTGCTACTAAAGCTGCAATAACCAATAAAGCTGTGATTAGTTTCATATCCCCTGTTTCTAGGAATTCTGCTTGAAGGGCCAATGTTACTACGATTCGGTAAACAATAGCTCCACCGATTACTGCGAGTGTTGTTCTCGCAATTGTTTTTGTTCCAAATAAAGCTTCTCCAATTATTACAGATGCCAGACCAATAATAATTAACCCAATTCCCATACCGACATCAGCAAAGCCCCCGTGTTGGGCAATTAAAGCTCCTGAAAATGCTACAAGTGCATTTGAGAAACCTACACCAACAATAATCAATGTATCCGTATTGGCAGAAAAACTACGGATCATTTTTTGGTTATCCCCAGTTGCTCTTAGTGCGAGTCCAACTTCCGTTTTCAAATAATAATCAGTAAGTAATTTGATGGCAATTGTTACTATGATCATTACAATTAGAATAGACCATGTTGCTGGCGTGTTGTCCATTCCTAATGAACCTAATATACTATTAAAAAAAGAATTAATTCCCGTGCTTGCCCAGATCGACTCTAATTGTTTAAAAATAGTTGTTTCATTTAACAAAGGTAATGTAGGCTGTCCCATGATCCTTAAATTAATAGAATAAAGAGCAATCATCATAAGAATACCCGATAATAATGAATTAATTTTACCTTTCGTATGCAATAAACCAGTAACACAACCCGCAAAGAAACCTGCAACAGCTGCCATTAAGGTTGCGATTATAGGTGGTATGCCACTTATTATTGCTATAGAAGCTACAGCTGCGCCTGTTACAAAACTCCCATCAACCGTCAAGTCAGGAAAATCCAACACACGAAAAGTTAAATAAACACCTAATGCCATAATTGCATATATAATACCTGATTCAAATGCACCAAATAGTGAAATTAACATAATTTCCTCCTTTTCATGGTGGGGAAGCTAAGACGTGCACATTCGTTTTTTTAAGCACGCCTTAGCATTTACATATACATAGCTTTTTTGCTTGCCTATTTAAATGAATCGAATAAACTGTAAAACCATCTATTATTCTTCTGGCTCTACAAATTCAGCAAGTTCATCCCATTCATCATTCCAATCAATTCCTTGTTCTTCAGCAGCTTGTTTATTAATAAATAATTGAATATCCTCAGGATGCTCAACTGGGAAATCTTTCGTTGTTTTCTCGCCTGCTAAAATTTCCGCAGCCATCTCTCCTGACCGATAACCAATCGAATGATAGTCAATTCCGTACGTTGCAAATCCACCTCTGGCCAGTGAATCCGGCTCCCCAACCATTAAAGGTATTCCCTGTTCCTTCGCTACACCAACAACACTGTCCAAAGCAGATACTACTGTGTTATCTGTTACGATGTAAAACACATCAGCTTTACCCACTAATGTTGTAGCAGCTTGTTGTACTTCAGAAGAGTTTGCTACAGTTCTTTCAGAGGTGCTTAAGCTAGTTCCTTCCACTGCCTTTTCTACCGCTTCAATTTGTGTTACCGAGTTTTGTTCTCCTGCATTATAAATTAATCCTACATTAGCCCCTTCAAAATATTTATCTATAAATTCAACTGTCTTTTCTATTGAATCGGGATGAAGATCAAGAACTCCTGTAATATTTTCACCTGCTTCATCCATCGAATCTACTAAACCTGCTTCTACCGCATCTGTTACAGATGTAAATACAATTGGGATATCACTTGTTGCTTGTAAGGCGCCTAGTGCACTAGGAGTTGAGTTACCAAATATTAAATCAACATCATCAGCGACAAAGTTTTTGGCAATGGTACTTACATTATTTTGATCCCCTTGAGCACTTTGAAAATCATATTCGACATCCAGGTCCGCATCTTTCAATGCGTCCTGAAACCCTTTATAAGCTTCATCAAGCGATGGGTGCTCCACAATTTGAGTAGCACCTACTTTATATGTTTCTCCATCAGCTGATGAGCTTTTATCGTCTCCATCATCAGCTTCTGCTTCCTTCGAACTTTCATTTGAGCTACAGGCCGCTAATGTGATGATACTGATTAAAGCGATAAGAATAAATTGCAACCATTTTTTCATGAATATTCCCTCCTATTTAAATTTTTAAAATATTTACATCATTATACCTAGTATTTCCCATCTGCACAAGTCCTAAATTTTTACTATTCTTTAAAATATTAGGAAATCTTCATTTATTATTTAAGAGCCTAATTAATTATTCTCGTATATTCCATTTAGGTCTTCTTCCCCGTGAAAAAAAATGATTTCGATGTTGTTGCTCTTCTATTTTTTGTCTACATTTATGGTTTGCTGCTTCTAGAGTATTCATCCCTTCTACAGCAGCTTGTTGATAGATTTCAAGGAGAGACTGGTAAATTTCCTTCGTTTTTAATAACACACGATCCTTATTTGGTTCATATAGCTCATCAGCAACTTGAATAAGACCAGCCGAATTAACAATGTAATCTGGTGCGTAAAGGATTCCTTTGTTATGTAAATCTTTAGCATGTTTAGTGCTGCGCAATTGATTGTTTGCCGAACCTACGATAGACTTAACACGTAACTGTTCAATGGTATGATCATTGATCACACCCCCCATTGCACAAGGTATAAATATATCAGCATCAACCCCGTAAATATCATCACTATTTACTACTGTTACCGATCCTTTTAGATTATTAGCTTTTCTTTTTATTTTTTCCAATACATCTTCATGAACATCTGTAACAAACACATTTGCCCCTATCTCTAATAAATAACTAGCAACTTTAAAACCTACTTTTCCTAACCCCTGAATGGCATATGTCTTCCCTCCCAATTCTCTACTTTCAGATAGATATTGACTAGTCGCTTGCAAACTATAAATCACACCTTGGGAGGTGGGGATAGACGAGTCGCCCCCACCACCATAGACCTCTGGTATTCCAGTAACAAAGTTTGTTTCTTTTGATACTTGTATAAAGTCATTCATTGTTGTCCCCATATCAGTACCAGTATAAAATCTGCCATTGAATGAATCTACATACTGTCCAAATGAACGAAGTAATGCGGCAGTCTTATCTGTTTTTGGATTTCCGATGATAACTGCCTTCCCGCCTCCGAAATCTATATCCGCTGCTGCACATTTATATGTCATGCCTTCTGATAAACGTAGAACATCTTCCAGAGCCTTATCGACAGTAGCATATGGATACATTCTAGTTCCTCCCAGGGCTGGTCCTAACGTTGTATCATGGATCGCTATAATTGCCTTTAAGCCAACAGAAGGATCATTACAAAACATTACTTGTTCATGCCCGGCCATTTTCTCCATTCTATCAAGGTCATTTTTATTCATGGCTACCTTTTTTATTTCCATGAAATACCCCCTTTAAAATTTTGTTAACTGTAAAATGTTAACCGTCAACACCATTCATGATGTTTACCCCTTTATTTAAAGTACTTTTTATTTCCTAAGTATATTTACCTATATAAAATAACAAAATATTACAAATTTTATGTTTATATCAAGGCGTGAGCGTATCGTTTAAATCTATTTTCATAACAGATTAACAAGGAAAACGCTTTCAAAAAAATTGAGCGATTATAACGAAGTTCATACGAATAATATCATTTTGTTATATGGAGGTCAGGTATTTTTTGAAAATTATATAAATTCCTAACAACAAAAAAACAATAGAAGGTAGGACAAAAACAAATTTTGTAACACCTTCTATTACATAATGATTTTATTCAAATTTTTCCGGATCCCCATCAAATGGTGAATCTGATATTTTTATAGAATCAGTAGGACATCCATCACATGCATCTTCCACGTCATCTTCAAACTCTTCAGGAACTTCAGCCGTACCTTCATTATCATCCAAAGTAACAAATGAAAGACCTTCATCACAGTATTCAAAGATATCTGGAGCCGAAGCACCGCATGCACCACATGAAATACAAGTTTCTCTATTGACTATTGTGAACATAACACATCTACTCCTTTTTACATTTAAGCTTACAAAATTATCCGTTGTTTTATAGGATTATTATACGTATCTATTAAATTCGTTTTAGCCACGAACTGTTTCCTTTTCTTTTTCTTCCTGTTCTTTTAATCTTTTATCCATAATACTAGTACTATGCAACGGCTGAATTCTTCCTTTTGGATCGATGCTTGCTTTAGCATTACTGATTGCAGTTGGTGCTTCACCAAAACCAGTCGCTATTAGTTTCACTTTACCTTCGTACGTATTTATGTCACCTGCAGCATAAATTCCTTCAATATTTGTTTCCATTCTAGAGTCTACGACAATTGAGTTTTTCTCAAGCTCTAAGCCCCAGTCCTTAATTGGGCCAAGAGAAGATATAAAACCGTAATTAACCAACACTATATCTGTGTTTAATGAAACTTTTTTATCACCTTTTGATTCCTTTAATACTACTTGTTCTATCGAATCTTCTCCAATTAGTTCATCAGGAACAAAAGGGGTCATAATTTCTACACAAGACTTTTTCAATAATTCAACACTATGTTCATGTGCTCGGAATTTATCTCGTCGATGCACCAAGGTAACTTTCTCAGCAATCGGCTCAAGCATTAAAGCCCAATCAAGAGCAGAGTCTCCCCCACCAAAGACCGTAACCTTCTTTCCAGCGAATTTGTTCATATCATCCACAAAATAATGCAAGCAATCTTTTTCAAATTTACTTTCATTATCCAGTTTTAGTTTTCTTGGTTCAAAAGCACCTACTCCTGCAGTAATTAAAATTGTTTTCGAATAATGTTTTTCGCCAGTATTGGATGTCAATGTGAAAACGCCTTCGTTTTTTTCAATGTTTAATACAGATTGTTCGAGAACTATTGTCGGATTAAATTGAGCTGTCTGTTCTTTTAAACTATCTACTAATTCTTTTCCAGTAACTTTTGGAAATCCTGGAATATCATATATATATTTTTCTGGATATAAAGCAGCCAGCTGCCCCCCGAGTTGTGGCATGCTTTCTATTATTTTTACCTTCATCTGTCTTAATCCTCCGTAAAAAGCGGAGAATAAACCAGTTGGTCCGCCACCGATAATCGTAACATCATACACATTTTCTTGATCCATCTCTATCCCTCCATCGATTTATCTTAACAAACCATTAAAATTGGTTTCATTCATTTTCAAGTAATATTCCGAAGTGGCCGTTTATGTTGTATAACGTTTAAAAAACGGCATATATTAAATTTATTATATAATTTAGATTAATTGTATTTCGATAATTTGTCAACACTTTTTCAGAAATTTTTATAAATAAGAAAGGAGAAAGGCCTCTATAGAGGCTTTTCTCCAATGCTATTTTGTCGTTCACGGATCGCATTTTTTGCTTCAAGCATCATGTTATCCAATAATTCTTTGACTGTGGGTGTGTCCTTGATGAGTCCTGCTATCTGGCCACTATTTATAAATCCTTGGTCTAGCTTCCCTTCTAATGCACCAATTTTGTGATATTCTTCCGTAGTCATTTTATTAAATTCTTCTAATTCAATGCCTTTTTTCTCCGAGTCGATTAGTGTTCTAGCATAAGCTGTATCTAATACCCTTCTAATTCTTCCAACTGATCTTCCTACAACAAACGTTTCATGATCATTTGCAGCTAATACTTTTTCTTTATAGTTAGAATGAAATGGTGATTCTTTTGTTGCGATAAAACGTGTCCCCATTTGTACTCCACTTGCCCCAAGTATAAACATTGCAGCTAGGCCACGGCCATTTCCTATACCACCAGCAGCAACAACTGGAATATTCACTTGTTCTACAATTTGCGGGATAAGTGTCAATGTGGTTGACTCAAGTGTCGAGTTTATACCTGCGGCTTCATATCCCTCAGCCACAACGACATCTGCTCCAGCTGCCTCTGCCTTCTTTGCTTGTCTAACAGCTCCACAAACGGTAATTACTTTAATACCATTATCATGAAAGCTTTTTATAAAAGGAGCTGGGTTTCCAGCTGACAAAGATATTACTGGTACTTTATATTGTAAAACGAGCGTTATAACTTCATTTAAATACGGTGTCACATTAATTGGGATGTTTACAGCGAAAGGTTTCTCTGTTTTCTCCTTTGTTTCCTTAATGATTTTTTCTACTTCCTGAGGTTCCATTGTACCAACCCCAATTGTCCCTAACCCACCAGCTTCTGAAACTGCAGCAGTCAGGACAGCATTACTTATATTTCCCATACCACCTTGAATAATGGGATAACGGATATTTAAATTTTTGCATAAATCTCTCACATTATTTCACCTCACGTTAAAATAGTGTTATGTTATATTTATATGCATATTACTATATAAGAAAGGATTTTGCTAGATGATTTATTCTCTTCAAAATAAGAAACCCCACATTCATGACTCTGCTTATATAGCCCCAGGTGCACATGTCATGGGTGATGTTACCATAGGGGAGCAGTCAAGTATATGGTTTAATTCCGTGATTCGTGGTGATGAAGCGCCAATAAAAATAGGTAAAAAATGTAATATCCAAGATAACTCAGCTTGCCATCTATATGAGGAATCACCACTCATACTGGAGGATGAGGTGTCTGTTGGACATAATGTGATTTTACATGGCTGCACATTAAAAAAAGGCGCATTAATCGGAATGGGATCAACCATTTTAGATGGGGCTATCATTGGAGAAAATGCATTAATTGGAGCAAATACGCTTATTCCTTCCGGTAAGGAAATTCCTCCAAGAACATTGGTATTAGGTTCACCAGGGAAAGTTATCCGTGAATTAACAAATGAAGATCTAAATCTTATTCAACTCACAATTGACACCTATGTAAAAAAGGCAAAAGATTTTAAGACGCAACTACAACAACTTTCATAACGTTTTTTGAAAAGGAGTTCTTTAAATAGAAACTCCTTTTTTAATTGGGTAAGGATACATAAATTTAATAGAATTACGAATGCTTTGTTAATCACGCTCATAAAAATATTCTAAATTCTATTGACATTCTAAAATGAAAGCGCTATATTAATAGTTATAACGATTTACATACGTAACATAATTATTATGTTATGCGATTTTATTTTCATTACCATTATATGTTCCAGATTCAATATATTTTATGTCATTTTATGCACATTAACATCAAGGAGGACTCGAATTGATATTCAATGAAAAGTTAGAAACTTTAGAACGTAGCCAAATGGAAGAATTGCAACTAAACGAATTACAAAAGACTGTTGAAAGGGCATATAACCATGTAGCATTTTATAAGGATAAGTTTGATGAGCTTGGTATCACTCCAAAAGATATTCAATCTTTAGAAGATGTTCGCAAACTACCTTTTACGATTAAAAAAGACCTTCGGGCGAATTACCCATATGGACTTTTTGCTTCTCCGATGGAAGATATAATTCGCCTGCATGCATCTTCTGGAACTAGTGGAAAGCCTACAGTAGTCGGTTATACAAGAAACGACATTGATAATTGGGGAGAAATTGTAGCCAGGTCTATTACTGCTGCAGGCGGAGGAAAAGGCGATATTATGCATAATGCATACGGTTATGGCTTATTCACTGGCGGCTTAGGCTTACATACCGGGGGAGAAAAGTTAGGTATAGCAACCGTTCCAGTTTCTGGCGGTAATACACATAGGCAAATTATGTTAATTGAGGATTTTCAACCAAGAGTTATCTGTTCTACACCGACATATGCATTACATATTGCAGAGGTAATGGAAGAACAAGGTAAAGATCCTCGTGAAACAAGTTTAAAATATGGTATATTCGGTTCTGAGCCATGGTCTGAAGAAATGAGAAAGACTTTAGAAGATACGTTTGATATCAAAGCAGTAGACATCTATGGACTTAGTGAGGTAGTAGGTCCTGGGGTAGCCATTGAGTGTCATGAAGAACAGAATGGTCTGCATATTCAAGAAGATCACTTCTTTGTAGAAGTAATAGACCCAGATACATTAGAGCCACTTCCAGACGGAGAAGAAGGAGAACTGGTTTTTACAAGTTTAACAAAAGAAGCTCTCCCAGTAATTCGTTATCGAACTGGCGACCTTGCTAGTATTACAAGAGAAAAGTGTAAATGTGGACGAACTACTGTAAGAATGTCACGTATCAAAGGCCGCTTGGATGACATGATTATTGTGCGAGGTGTAAACGTTTTCCCTAGTGAAATGGAACGTTCCTTACTTCAAGTAAGTGACTTAGCCCCACACTATCAAGTCTACTTAAAAAGAAACGGAACAATGGATACTGTAGAATTGCATGTTGAATTGACAGAAGATTATTATTTAGAATGTTCCCAAGATTTAGGTCATAATAATGTAGATAAACTTAAAAAGCAAATTAAAACACTCATTAAAGAGGAATGTTTAGTAAGTATTGATGTGAATATCAAGGCTCCAAAATCCATACCTCGATCAGAAGGTAAAGCGGTTCGAGTCGTTGATGAGCGAAATAAAGCTGTTTTAAGCTAAAAGCAACTAAAAAACACCTATCCGAATGATTTTAAAAACGGATAGGTGCTTTATGCTTTAATTTTAAGATTTCGTCTCAGGAATTAATTCGTGTTCCAATGCGTCGTATTCCTTATCTTTTTTCTTCAGGCTGTTACCCTCTTTAAATACCGATTCAAAAAACTCACTTGCTGGTTCTGCCAGCATTTTATAATATTCCCGAAATAAATTTGATGCTTTTGTTCCAAGCCACTTTTCTGGTAGTAGCTCATCTGGCAGACCTGGATCAATGAATAGAAACTTTCTGTATTCATGTACCAGTTTTGCACGTTCTACAAAGCATTCAGCTTGTGTCATTTCCTTGTTGTCTATTTTATCCTTTGCAATCACATAGTTGGCACTGTGTGTACTTATAAATTCTTCGTATTTGGCATTAATTTCATCAATATTCCAACATTCTTCAATCAAGTTTTTATTCTCTCTAGGGCCATCATACCTAGCTAGAAAAAAGTGAACGTATGGCTCTATATCATATTTTTCAATAATGGTTTTTAATTCTTTCTCAAGATTATTTGGAGATACCCAGCAACTGTTAGCCATCGTACCGAATCCGCTCCAAACTAATTCTTTCCTTAGTTCATCTCGTACACTGCGTTTTTCTTCAGGAATGCTATACATAAGCATACGCCACTTCCCATCCCATGTTGGTGGCTGCAATTTAAATATACGGTTCGCGGCTTCTTCCATCCTAGATATCCCAATTTCAGTCAAATAATAATAACTTTTATTTCCTTCTTTACGTGCCTTAATCCAGCCTTGTTTACTCATTCGGGAGATAGCAGCCCTAACAGACTGACCATTGTGACCAAATTCTTCAAATAAACGTATAAGGCTACCAATCCAAATTTCATTTCCATAGTGACGAATGTAGTCACCATAAAGTGTAAAAATCATTGACCTTGTATTGATAACGCCATTAGCCATCCAAAACAACACCTTTATTAAATAATTACTTGATAATCAGCAAGACTTTTAGTCAACCTGATGTATTTGTATTTTATACATTATATACTATGACGTAAAAAGAACGAGTGATAAAAAGTGATATGTTTTTAGTAATGACATAATATCAATTATAGCAGCATTTTGCAACTACTCTACTCCCCTGTAAACACTGGATCTCGCTTTTCATTAAATGCTTGTAATGCCTCTACTCTATCTTTTGTTGGGATCGTAATCTCATAAGCTTTCGCCTCGATTTGCAATCCAGTTTGTATATCTACATTCATTCCATTATTAATTGCATATTTTGCTTGTTGGATCGCTAATGGGCCATTGGCTAAAATATCATTTAGAAGTCCCTCACAAACTTCCATTAATTTCCCTTGTTCCGAAACCTTATTTAAAATTCCAAACGCATAGGCATCGTTTGCATTTACTTTTCTTGCGGTTAAAATGAGCTCCTTTGCTTTTGATTCGCCAATAAGCCTAGGAAGACGCTGCGTTCCACCTGCACCTGGAATGATCGCCCAGTTTAATTCTGTCAAGCCCATTACCGCACTCGCATCTGCAATTCGAAAATCACAAGCAAGCATTAATTCAAATCCGCCACCAAAGGCATATCCATTTACCGCTGCAATCGTGGGTTGATTCAATTGATATACCGCATGAAATACTTCCCGTATTTTTTTAACATTCCTTCTTACTTCCTGTTCGCCTAATGTCTTTCGCTCTTTTAAATCGGCTCCAGCACTAAAAGCCTTTTCACCAGCGCCTGTAAAAATAACACCGCGTATATCTTTGTTGACATGAATGTTGTCGACAACTTCACCTAATTCCACAAGTGTTGGGTAATCAAAAGTATTTAAAGCTTTTGGTCTGTTTATTGTTACGTATGCAATGTGATTTTTCTCTTCTACTATAATATTTCCCATTTTTTCATCTCCTAATATTTATTCTTCCTAAACAAGGCGTCGCCATTTTAGACCACGCCGTTCAAACATACGTACACAATATATCTAATGTGTACTGTTATTTTATATTTCCATTTCTTACTACAGTAGCTAGACCTTGTCCAACCCCTACACACATCGTTGCTAAACCATATTCTACATTCGTCTTCTTCATTTCATGGACCAACGTTGTTAAAATACGTGCACCACTCGCACCAAGTGGGTGTCCAAATGAAATGGCGCCTCCATTTACGTTAACAATTTCCGGATTAAGCTCCAGCTGTTTTATACACTCAAGTGATTGTGAAGCAAATGCCTCATTGAGCTCAACTAATCCAAGATCGTTTACAGAAAGAGAAGCGCGCTTTAAGGCTTTACGTGTTGCCTCTATTGGCCCAAGTCCCATGATAGCTGGTTCTAATCCCGCTGCACCAGATGAAATGTATCTAGCTAATGGTTCCAATCCAAGTTCTTCTGCTTTCTCGGCACTCATAATTAATAATGCGGAAGCACCATCATTAACACCTGACGCATTGCCGGCTGTTACGGTTCCATTAGGGAAAATTGATCTTAATTTCCCCAAAACTTCTAAGGATGTTTCTGGACGAGGATGTTCATCTGTGTCAACAATATATTCATTGCCTTTGCGATCATGATAGACAACTGGGACTATCTCTTCTTTAAAACGTCCAGTTTCCATTGCTTTCTTCGCTTTCATTTGACTATTATAAGCAAATTCGTCTTGTGCTTCTCTGGAGATTTGGTATCTTTCAGCTACGTTTTCAGCGGTTCTTGGCATTGAGTCCGTGCCGTACATTTCATCTAGCTTGGCATTTGTGAATCTCCAGCCAATTGTTGTGTCATAAATCTCTTGCTTACGTTGAAATGGCTTTTCCGATTTCCCCATAACAAAAGGAGCTCTAGTCATACTTTCTGTTCCACCAGCAATAAAGATATCTCCTTCACCTGCCATAACTGCCCGAGTAGCATAATTCACAGCATCAAGACCGGATGCACAAAGGCGATTAACAGTTACCCCAGCAGTTTCAACTGGCAGACCAGCAAGCAGGGAGGACATCCGCGCAACATTTCGGTTATCTTCTCCAGCTTGGTTTGCATTCCCAAGAACAACTTCTTCTATTTTCTCTGATTGAATACTTGCATTTCGCTCAACTAAAGCTTTAATGACGATTGCACCCAAGTCATCCGGTCTGACATCCTTTAATGCTCCGCCAAATCTTCCTATTGGTGTACGAACCGCATCAATAATTACTGCCTCTCTCATATTTCCTGCCCCTTCCTTACTATTCTATATTCTAAATTTTTATGCACTTTTTATTTCGAAGTTTGTGGCTCTTGAGAATAATCATAAACACCTTTTCCAGATTTCCTGCCAAGTCGCCCAGCTTTCACGTATTTTTCAAGCAATGGAGCAGGACGATATTTTTCTCCAAGCTTCGCATGTAAATATTTCATATTGTTCAAGCGTGCATCCAAGCCGACAAGATCTACCAATTCAAAAGGACCCATTGGATAATTCAAACCGAGTTTGATCGCTTTATCGATTTCCTCTGGTGACCCAACACCTTCTTGCAGCATATAAAATGCTTCATTACCAACTAAAGCACTAATACGACTTGTAACAAATCCAGGAAATTCATTCACAACCACAATTTCCTTTCCAATCTGTTCCCCAACATTTTCAATCGTTGCTACGGTTTCATCACTTGTTTCCAAACCACGGATGACCTCAATTAATTTCATCTTATGAACAGGATTGAAAAAGTGCATAGCAATAACATTTTCAGGACGTGAAGTAAATGAGCCGATTTCGGTCGGACTCATCGTGGATGTATTTGTCGCTAGTACCGCTTCTTCCTTTGCATAACGATCAGCAGTTTCAAATACAGATCGCTTTATTTCTATTTTTTCAGGTACCGCTTCAATGATAAGATCTGCCATTTCCATACCTTTTTCCATTTCACTAACATATTTTAGTGATTTTCTAGCTTTCTGTATCTGTTCTTCTGTTAGTTTTTTATTCTTGTCAAATAGTTTATTAATCTCATTTTCTGCTTGCTCTAATTGTGATGCATTTACATCTACCAATTGAACTTGGAAACCACCTGCAGCGCATACATAAGCAATTCCTCTCCCCATTACTCCTGCGCCAACTACTGTAACGTTTTCCATAAAAGATTCCTCCTATACTACATCATTAAGAATACGGGCACGCCTTTTTAAAGGCGTGCCCGCGCTTACTAAATACAAAATGGATGAAGCGGACGGCTGCCTGATAGAACGCTTTTCTTCCGTGGACAGGTCCTAGCCTTTATACTTTGTTTACAGCCATGCCGCGGCCTGCTTCCTAACATCACCCAAATGAAGTTTCCGAAAAAGGCGGAGACAGCGATACCTGCTTTTAATAAGCGAGACGCCCTGCTAAACATAATCATTTACCCAAACATTCGAACTTTTCATTCTAATGTTAACTTCCCCTGCTCTGATATATGTAGAAGAAGTTGTCCTGTTTTTTCATCCGCACGGGCTGCTGGATTAAACCTTTTACTGAAGTTATACCTAACATACCAACCATAACTAATGTATTAAGTTATATTATCTATTTTCCTTTAAATACAGGTTTGCGCTTATTTAAAAAGGCTTCTACACCCTCTTTGTGGTCCTCTGTACTACCGGCAATCTGCTGAGCATATGCTTCTTTTTCAAGAAACTGATCTAAATCTAATTCCCAGCTTTCCTGCAAATAACGTTTCATAAGTCCAATTGCCTTGGTAGGTTTGCCCACAAGTTTTTCAGCAAATGTACTTACCTGCTCCATAAACTCATCTTCATGAACGACTTTTGTAGCTAAACCTAATTTTTGCACTTCTTGAGCTGAAATTTTATCACCCATAACAGCCAGTTCGAGAGCTTTTGCGTGACCTATTAATTTCGGCAAATAATAAAGGTTTCCGCAATCTGGGAAAAGTCCTATATGGATAAAGGCTTCTACAAAACTAGCTTTCTCCGAAAGAATGCGAAAATCACAAGCAAGTGCCAAACTCATCCCCGCTCCAGCAGCAGTACCGTTTACTGCAGCGATAACGGGTTTTTCCAGTGTTGCTAATTCTTTGAGCATTGGGTGATATCGCTTTTTTAAAATATCGCCATAATCTATATCATCTTTAATTCCGCCCAAGTCTTCACCAGCAGAGAAGGCGCGACCATTGCCTGTAATAACAAGGCAGCGAACAGAATCATCACGTTTTACGTTTTTAATAGCTTTTGTAATTTCTTTATTCATTTGTTCGGTAAACGCATTCAATTTGTCTGGACGATTAAGTGTAATCCAAGCAGTACTACTTTTCACTTCATATTCGATCGTTTCAAACATTCGTTTCCTCCTACCTACCTTCAAAATTAGGAAGGCGTTTTTCTATAAAGGCTTGCATTCCTTCTTTTTGATCCAAAGATGAAAACAGTAAATAAAAGTTTTTTCTTTCGAATTGCATACCGTCATAGATTGTTGAATCAACCGCCTTATTTACTGATTCCTTAATGAGGCGAAGCGATAACGGGGCTTGTTTTGTTAACTTTTTAGCAAAAGTCATTGTCTCTTCCATTAAAGCCTCTTCTGGAATAATTCGATTAATTACGCCATAATGCATCGCTTCTTTGGCTTCCATTGGATCACCGAGCCATAGCCATTCTAAGGCTTTTGCTTTACCCATCGCTTTCGTTAATCGTTGTGTACCTCCTGCACCTGGCATTACACCAAGCTTCACCTCTGGAAAGCCCATCTGTGCTTTTTCAGAAGCAAAAATAATATCACAGCTAAGCGCTAATTCAAAACCGCCACCAAGCGCAAATCCATGTACAGCAGCAATAACCGGCTTTTTAATCAGGCTGATTCGATCCCAGACAGCAAATTGATTTAACAATTCCATGCGAATGGAATCATCATCAGCCATTTCATCGATATCAGCTCCAGCAACAAACGCTTTTCCGTTACCCTTAATAACAATTACTTTTGCTTCCTCATTCTGATCAAAATTTTCCATTGCTGCTACGATCTCATCAACCATCTCTCGATTTAAAGCATTTAAGACGTCAGGCCGGTCTAACGTGATAACACCGACCTCGTCTTTTATGTCTGTCCTAATAAACTTATTCATTAACTTCTTCGCCAATCATCATCGTAACCAAATCACCTGCAAATTGCATTACATCTTTTCCAGATGCCTTTGCTTCATCTGTTTTCATCGCTTCTTTGAAAGCTTCATGACTTTCATAATACATTTCGCATAGTAAATAGTATTCACTTTCTTTCCCCATTGGTGTACCGACGATTTTAGTTACTTCCATTTTTTTAAGACCAGGAATTTTTGCCGTGATTGGGCTATGAACATTGTAATAGTGTTCATCGAATTTTTCTTTATCTTCCGGTTGTTTATAAAGCGCAATCATTTTAATCATCAAACGTCATCCCCTTTGTTTATTAAATACTTGAAATAGGCTTCATTGCTTCAAATGGGTTTTTGCAACTGCTACAGTATAAAATACTTCTGCACGCAGTTGGCCCAAATATGTTTTCCATTGTTGTATAAGGTGAGTCACAATAGGGACAATTCACTTCCCATGGCCCGATCATGCTTAATTTTCTTGGTGGAGGAGCAATGCCGAATTCCTTTAACCGAATACGTCCAAGCTCCGTAATTCGTTCTGATGTCCAATGTGGTTCTTTTAAAAATTCCACTTCCACGTCTTTCAACTGTAAGGATTCTTCTAAGGCTGTTTGAACGTTCTGTGCAATGATATCGAGGGCTGGGCAACCAAGAAACGTTGGTATAAGCTGTACTTTAACGGCTTTGTCATCTCCGCAGATAACATTTTCCACCATCCCAAGATCAATTATGCTGACCGAATCAATTTCTGGGTCCTTCACAGTTGAAAGCACTTCCATAACTTCCTTAGATAAATCTGTCTTCATCATGCTGATCACCTCTTTTTTACTGTTGATAAGTGATTACCAACCAGCTGCCGGATCTACTTTATACACTTCAGACAGCGTTTGTAGTGCTGTTGTTAAATCTTCCGTATGCTCTCCGTTTCTGCCATCTCCGCGTTCCATTCCCGGACCATCATTCGTTGGCAATTCTACACCGAGTTTTTCAAAAACTTCTTTAATTTCAGTCATCCATTTGTCTTTCAATTCTTGTTCTTCTTTAATTAATCCTAGACGGGCCATTTCCTTTGCACTTGGTCCGAGTGTCAGAACGCCATCAAAGTCTTTCCAAACTTTATCAATGGCTTGACGCATCCGTTTTTTCGCTTCATCTGTTGCATTAATTAGCTGAGTAAACCACATGTTCCAATGTGTTAAATGATAATATTGCTCTAAAATCATTTTCTTAGCTACTTGTGCAAGCGGTTTATAAGAAGAATTTTTCAATGAAGATAGACGAATCGCTTTTGAAATATCGTAAAAATAATTTCGAACAACAGCAAATGCCCAATCATATTCCGGTTCTTCCAGGTAATTTCCTGGTCCATTAACCTCTTCTAGTATAATAGCATTTTTGCGTTCTTTTGGTTCACGTAAGTGGGCAAGATCGTCGGCCTTACCTTCGCCCAATTCCTCTAACATCTCATAGTATATCACTGCATGCCCCATTTTGTCCTGACTAATGGAAGAAAATGCTACGTCTTCCTCAATATGAGGTGCAATACCTAGCCATTCAGATCCTCGAAAAGCTAAAATAAAATCATCATCTGCAAGTTGGTAAAGCAATTCCACTAATTCTTTTTTATACGCTGCATCTTTCTCCACTTCTTGTGCTGTATTATATTCAACCACGCTTGATACCCCCAGCCCATGACATAATTTCTTTTTCATCTAACATTTGTTGTTCATACTGACGCCATTTCTTCTTTAAATAACCATAGCCTTTTGTTTCTCTATAGTCTTTATTATCCATACGTTTCAACATTTCCTTATCTTCCTCTGAAACCTTTGTAATGTTATCGCGTCTAACTACCCAAATATCTCCTACTGGCTCACGCCGCATAAAGTTTTCCTTGGCCATAACCAGAGCCATTTCATGGTTAGGTGCTAACAAACTAAACTGATGCTGCATTGGTGCAGAACTATTTTTCCTGCTAAATACTTCGAACTCTTGGTAAAATGCGTCTATATGTTCTTTCTTCTCCATTTTATTTAAGCCTCCTTAAACACTAGCTGTTTGCATTGTTTGTTTCTTTCCAAGCGCTTCTCGAACCCATTCGTTATTCTCATGTGAAATTTCACGTAAACGTAATCTAGCTTGTGATCTAGGTCCATTATTTGACACAATTTGTTTGAACTTATCCCAATCCGGCTGCTGATAAACCCACATTTCTTCTTCTTCATCATAGTGCAGTGTTTCATCAGGAACAGTCAGTCCGATTGAGTGAATACGCGGAATATATTTTGTTAAAAAGTCTTGTCGCAATTCTTCGTTTGACTTCGTCCGTAACTTATACATGATGTTCTTGTCCTGATTGGAATTTCCTGTACGCTTACTGGTGTCTGGACCAAAGAACATTAGTAAAGATTCCCACCATCTGTTAACAGCATCTTGAAGCATTTGTCTTTGTTCATCCGTTCCTTCTGCAAGTGCCATTACAATCGCTTCGCCATGTTGGGCATGGAACACTTCTTCTGCACAAATTCGTTTTAAAGCTCTTCCATAAGGTGCATAGGATGTAGTCAGCATCATCGTTTGTGATATAATTGCAGCTCCATCAACAAGCCAAGCAATTACCCCTGCATCTCCCCATGTTGGCGCTTCCATATGAAACACGTTATGAAACTTCAGACGGCCTGTAAGAAGATCTTCCATAATATCCTCACGTCTTTTTCCTAATGGTCGCATGAGATCTTCCGCTACTCGAAGCAATAATTGTCCATGCCCCATTTCGTCTTGTACTTTAGACATGATGGCTAATTTTCTTCTTAGGGATGGTGCTTTTGGAACCCATTCTTTTTCTGGAAGTGCACCCATAATTTCACTAATACCATGCATTGGGATTAATTTAAGCAATTGTTTGCGGTAATCATCTGGCATCCAATCATCAGCTTCTATTTTTTCTCCTGCATTAATTCTTTCTAAAAATCTATCATACTTTTCTTCTTCCGTTAACGAATCAAAAGCGAATAAACTCATTATTTTACCTCCCCATATTTCAATCAAAGTATAACGTTATTTATACGATATTATATAATGTTGTTATATAAATTGCAAGAGTTTTCTTGATTAATAAACTATTTCATCTGCTATACCATTCTTTAAAAACAACTTTTTTCCCTCGTTAGTGTTCATTTGTAAAACGACATTGATCCAATATGTACCACTATATATTGTTAAAATACGGAAATGCATGTTGTAAGCGTTGGCATATAAATTGCATTTGATAGTATAACAACATTTAGGGGAGGTTGATGAGATTTCTGAGTTCCATTAGGTTAAGAGGGCTTACAGTGACGGGTGATTGGGAAAGATGTGCTTTGGAATACAGAAACGTATAAGGAGGAGAATTGCATGTCTAAAACAGATTGGAGTTTAGTAGAGGAATGGGATAATAAGTATATACTAAGAACTTTCTCTACACAGGATGAATATCAAACAGTGCCAATTGAGTCAACAGAAGGTGATTACCTTGTTATGCCTGATGGAACACGCCTTTTAGATTTCTTTAACCAATTATATTGTGTAAACACAGGGCAAAGAAATAAGAAAATCAATGATGCGATTAAGAAAGCACTCGACCGTTATGGATATGTATGGGATACATTTACAACAGATTATAAAGCAAAAGCAGCAAAACTGATTATGGAAGATATTTTAGGTGAAGAAGATTGGCCAGGAAAAATCCGATTTGTATCAACTGGAAGTGAAGCAAACGAAACAGCTCTATTTTTGGCACGCTTATATAAAAACCGGCCAAATGTCATCACAAGAGAGTATGGCTTCCATGGTTGGACTGGCGGGGCATCTACGTTAACAAGAATAAAAGGAGTTCGAAGCGGAATAACGGAGACAGAGGAAGATACTACGCCACGTCATATCCCAGGAAGAAATGACGGAACCATTGCAGTAGCTCCTTCACCAAACTGTATGCGCTGTTCTTTAGGGCACACTTACGGTAGTTGTCATGACAAGGAAACAGGTGAACTTGCCTGTGTTACGTATACACGAAGAATGATTGAAAATAAAGGACCTGAACAAGTTGCCGGCATTGTAACAGAGGTTACTCAAGGTGCAGGATCTGTAAAACCACCGAAAGAATACATCCCACAAATAAGAAAAATGACAAAGGATTTAGATATTTTATGGATCGTTGATGAAGTTTTAACAGGATTTGGTCGAACGGGCAACTGGTTTAACTATCAAGAGTATGGTGTTGAACCGGATATTATGACAATGGCAAAAGGCATTTCAAGTTCTACTATTCCTGCCGGAGCCGTTATTGTTAATAAAGAAATTGCTGAATTTATGGATCAATATCGCTGGGAAACAGTATCGACCTACTCAGGACATCCGATTGCAATGGCAGCAGTTTGTGCAAATATCGAGTATATGATCGAAGAGAACCTTATTGAAAAGGCCGATGAAACAGGCCAGTATATAGGCAAGCGATTAAATGAATTAAAAGAAAAACATCCAACAGTTGGCCTTGTAGCAGGGTCAGGGGTTTTATGGATTGTCGAACTTGTCAAGGATGAACAAAATCGTCCATTTATTCCATTGGATAGAAATACGAGTCATGAAGTAGACCCCAGCAGCTATCCGATTAATATTGTCAATGCGAAAGCTATGGAAAAGGGAGTCTTAATTGGCGGTTTCGTTCCAAATACATTACGGATTGGATGCTCGCTAAATACATCTAAAGAAGATGTAGATAAAATGATTGATGCATTAGATTATGCATTGGACCACTTGGATAAAGTTGCAGAAGATATGCAAACAAAGGAAAAGGTAGTGGAAGGATAATATTATCTTCCCCTAAAAAAATCCAATAAAAAAAGACTGTATAAATACGGCAATGCCTTTTATACGGTCTTTTTTATGAAATGGTTCTTTACTTTATTGCAGGTCATTTTAATTACCAGAGAACAGTCATTTATAGTCAATTTGAATATTATTTTTTCTCATGCTTTCTATTTTTCTATATAACGTGTTTCTTCCAATCCCCAAAATACGTGCTGCTTCTGACATATTCCCCTTGGTTTTCGTAATCGTTTGGATAATCGTTTCGTTTTCCCTATCTTGCAGCAATGAACCTGTCTGACTTATCGTCTTATTACAATTTTTCATATATGGTGGAAACGCGTTTACTTCTATCCTACTAGTAGGTGAAGCAAAAGCGGCTTGCCTTAATGCATGACTTACTTGGCGGATGTTTCCCGGCCAATCATACGTTTCAATAAAGTTCTCTGCATCCTTTGAAAAGGATAATTGCGGGCGGCCAAGTTCTCTCGCCACCTCCATTAACTTCATTTTTGCGAACTGCAAACGATCGGAACGTTTCCGAAAAGGCGGCAGTTGAATGTGGATACCTTGTAGCCTAAAAAATAGATCAGCACGAAAACTCCCCTCTTCTACCTTTTTCCATAAATCTTTATTCGTTGCTGTTATTAAACGTACATCGACTGCTATCGATTTTGTGCTTCCGATTCGCTTGATTTGAAAATCTTGTAATACGCGCAGTAATGTGATTTGAATGTCCATCGGCAGCTCGGCTATTTCGTCTAAAAACAAAGTACCGCCGTTTGCTTGTTCAAAAACTCCTGCTTGCCCCTTCTGTTTTGCTCCTGTAAAAGCCCCACCTTCATAACCAAAAAGTTCACTGCCTGCTAAACTTTTTGTAATCGCCCCACAATTTAACGCTACAAAAGGTTGGGCTGACCTGGAACTAGCTTCATGTATTGCTTGACTTACCATTTCCTTTCCAGTACCACTTTCCCCTGTGACCACGACCGTATAATCTGTTTCTGCCACTCTTTTAGCTAATGATAAAGCATGTACAAAATGCTCATCCTCACCATGTATATTAGAGAATGTAAAACGCTTATTTATTTTAGGTTGAGCATACCGCTTCTCGACTTTATTCGATTGATTCATTGAAAATAATTTGGGACTTGAATTAACAACAGATGCTAATAATTTTTTATGATTTTTTGATTCAATTTGAATCATTTTCCCATCCCCGTTTACAGATTCATCAAATATTCTTTCAGGCCGTTTAAAAATGTCATTAATGTTCATTTCTTTTCCGCCTTGCTTTTCTAATGATAGCAAAGTACGTGCCTCCCGATTGACACCGATAATCTGACCGTGTTTATTTATCGCTATTAATGCTTCAAATATACCTTTCTCTTCTGGATACAAAGAAATAATCATCTTTTCTTCTTGCGTACGTACCAGTAACCAGTTTTCTATTTTTCGAGCAATCACATCTACCATGCCAAACGTCATTGGATGATATAAATCCGCGTGTCCACTTACATTCAATACCGCCTGTAAATTTCCATATGGGTCAAAAATAGGTGAGCCTACACAATAAAGCATATGATGTGACTTTAGATAATGATCCTTTCCGATAACTGCAAGAGGCTTTTGTTCCATTGCAACTGTTCCAGCTGAATTTGTACCTCGCACTTGTTCTGACCAGCAAGCACCATCTTTTAAATAGATTTTCTCCGTATCTTTTAAAAATGCTGGATCTCCCATGCTATGTAGTAATATACCTGAAGGGTTCGAAATAACAACAACAGAGTTTGAAGATTTTAAAGAATGTGCTAATTGCTCTATCGTAGGATGAACCGTTCTTAATAATTTTTCCCCTTTTTCTTTATGCTGGCGTAATTCTTTGTCTTCCAAAATGGCCTCTTTTGCTTTTAGAATGCAAGCGCCATACTGTTCACTTCTTTTCCACGAGCCTTTGAGATTTTCATTCATGAAGTTCGACATCTACACCACCTCGCATAATATTCAGTATATTTACATTTGTTATAATTTTAACACGAATATTTTTATTACTCAATTGTGCCAATTTAGAACGCCTTGTTTCCAATTTGAACAAATAATTATTTAAAACATGGGATAAAGGGCACTTTTTTATTGGCATATAAATTGCATTATATAATGCAAAAATATGGAGGTAGATATGTATGGCTAATCAAGTAATCAGTCTCGACAGGCGCGTAGCTCAGTTTTTAGAAGGTGGGCCAAAAATGCTTTATATCGGCGGTGAGTTTGTAGCATCCGCTTCCGGTAAAACATTTAAATCCATTAACCCTTCTACTGGCGAGGAACTAAAGTCGGTATACGAGGCAGATAAAGAAGATGTAGATCGGGCTGTTCATGCGGCGGAAAAAGCGTTTTATGGTGATTGGAGTAAATTAACTGCCAGTGAACGCGGGCAATTGATATGGAAGCTAGCCGATTTAATTGAAGAACATTTAGAGCCTTTAGCTCAATTAGAGTCTCTTGACAATGGAAAGCCAATTAACCATGCACGTACCGCTGACCTACCTTTATCCATCGATCATTTTCGATACTATGCAGGTTGGGCTACTAAAGTTTCTGGCGAAGTGATATCCAATTCCTCTGGTAAAGAAATGTTAACGTATACAAGACGGGAACCAATAGGTGTCGTTGGGCAAATTATCCCATGGAACTTCCCGCTATTAATGCTAGCTTGGAAAATGGGAGCAGCTTTAGCAACAGGGAATGTAATCGTCTTTAAAACAGCTGAACAAACACCATTAACAGCTTTATATTTAGCTGACTTAATTAATGAAGCAGGATTTCCTCCAGGTGTAGTCAATATTTTAAGTGGTTATGGCGAAACTGCTGGGGAAGCAATCGTTCAGCATCCTCGTATTCGTAAGGTAGCGTTTACAGGATCTACTGAAGTTGGGAAAAGAATACAACAGCAAGCAACAGGAAATTTGAAACGTTTATCCCTTGAACTAGGAGGAAAATCACCAAATATTATTTTTTCAGATGCCGATTTAGAAAAGGCTATTCCAGGAGCTATGCTCGGAATTTTCTTCAATATGGGGCAAGCATGTTCCGCTGGATCACGTCTCTATGTTCATAAAAAAGTTTATGATAAAGTTCTCTCGGAAATGAAAGCTGCAGCTTCACAAATGCAGGTAGGAATGGGGCTAGATGAAACGACCGATATCGGCCCACTCGTCTCCCAAGAACAGTTTCAGCGTGTCAATCGCTATCTAACGGAAGGACATGAAGCAGGAGCAAAGTCTATTATTGGCGGACAGTCACTTGATCGTTCCGGATACTATGTACCACCTACTATTTTTTCAGATACGAACCATGATATGTCCATCGTTCAAGATGAGATATTCGGCCCAGTACTTACTGCAATGCCTTTTGATGATGAGGATGATTTGACTGAAATTATCCGAAAAGCCAATGCAAGTGAATACGGATTAGCTGCTGGTGTTTGGACTACTGATGTTCGTAAAGCGCATCGCGTTGCCCATCGAATTGAAGCAGGAACAGTTTGGGTTAATGATTACAACGCACTTGATGCAGCAGTACCTTTTGGAGGATATAAACAATCCGGATATGGCCGCGAAATGGGCTCCTATGCGTTAGACCTTTATACGCAGGTAAAATCGATTTGGGTCAATCTAGAATAATAGGAAGTTCAGCATAATATATTAGGAAAGATACTTCATAGAAAAACTAATTTCCACATGACATGAAACAAACAACAATCTTTGGATGACACTGGATATTCCGTCAATTCCTTGCTCACAGGGTGATGCGGGAATATCCAGTCTTCCGAAGCTCACTTAAGTAAGAAAAAGAAGGCTATGCTTTCGTACAAAAATGAAGGAAAGGGAAGTAAAATGGCTATTTTGATGTATAAATAAGAGCCCTTATTTTATAAAACCCTTCAAAAACTATTTCATTAACTTTCTAGACTTTTATCTTGCTAGCTTTTCAGCCGACAATAACTCATTCATTACAAGGAGGGCTATTCATGAATTTCGAATTAACAGAAGAGCAGCGAATGACTCGTAATATGGTGCGAGACTTTGCAAATGATGTTATTAAACCTAGGGCCATTGATATTGATAGAGAGGCAAAGTTTCCAATTGATATTTTTAAAGAAATGGGAAAGCTTGGTCTCATGGGGATTCCTTTTCCAGAGGAATATGGCGGATCAGGTGGAGATACTATTTCTTATGCATTAGCAGTTGAAGAGATTGGTAAAGTTTGTGGCAGTACAGGACTAAGCTATGCTGCAGCAATATCATTAGGAGCAACGCCTATTTACCTGTTTGGTACAGAAGAACAAAAACAAAAGTATTTAACCCCTTTAGCCAAAGGAGAAGCATTAGGGTCCTTCGGTTTAACAGAACCAAATGCAGGCTCAGATGCTGGCGGAACAAAAACAACCGCAATGATAGATGGCGATGAATTTGTAATCAATGGAGAAAAGTGTTTCATTACAAATGCCAGTTTCGCTAAAACGTTAATTATTACAGCAGTTACCGGCAAAGATGAGCAAGGCAAAAATATCATATCAGCAATTATCGTTCCGACAGATACTAAAGGTGTCACCATAAATAGTAACTATGAAAAAATGGGAGTAAGAGGCTCAGATACTGCAGAAATTATTTTAGAAAATGTGCGGGTTCCCAAATCAAATTTGATAGGTGATCCCCAAAAAGGATTTAAGCAGTTTCTATCCACCCTAGATGGCGGACGAATTTCCATCGGTGCACTTAGCGTCGGTATTGCTCAAGCTTCGTTGAATCGAGCATTAGCCTATGCAAAAGAAAGAAAACAATTCGGCAAACCTCTTTCTTCCTTTCAAGCGATTCAATTTAAACTAGCTAATATGGCTATGGAAGCTGAATTATCAAGGAATATCGTTTTAAAAGCTGCATGGCTAAAAGATAATCATAAATCTTTTTCTAAAGAAGCTGCTTACGCAAAATTATTCGCTTCTGAAACTGCAGTACGCAATGCAGATCAGGCTATTCAGATCCATGGTGGATATGGATATATGAGAGAGTATGAAGTAGAAAGATTTTTGCGGGACGCTAAATTACTTGTCATTGGTGAGGGTACATCAGAGATACAAAGAATTGTTATCGCAAGACAATTAGGTTGTTAAATAACAAAATGGAGGGAGATTTCTATTATTAACTTAACAATTGGTGAGTTGTTAGAAAGGCAAGTAGAGTTATACCCTAATCATGAAGCAGTGGTCTACCCAGAGTCAAACGTACGTAAAACTTATTCAGAGTTTAATACCATCGTTAATCAAATGGCAAAAGGGTTTTTATCCCTAGGAATTAAGAAAGGAGATCATGTAGCTATTTGGTCTGATAACAAGTTTGAATGGCTTATCTCGCAATTTGCAACTGCGAAAATAGGCGCTGTGCTCGTGACTGTTAATACAAACTATCAAGCAGATGAGCTAGAGTACTTATTAAAGCAATCTGACTCAATGACTTTAATTATGGCAGAAAGGTATAAAAGTTCAAACTATGTAAATATATTAAATAAAGTTTGTCCAACAATTAAGCAAGCTGAAAAAGGAGATGTACACAGTGAAAAACTGCCCTACCTTAAAAATATTATTGTTTTAAATGATAAACATTATGAATACGCTTTCAATTGGAATGAAGTCATTCAGCGAAGTCATGAAATCGATGATAAACAACTAGATACTATCAAAAACGCATTACATTATGATGAAGTTATCAATATGCAGTATACATCCGGGACCACTGGTTTTCCTAAAGGGGTTATGCTCAGTCATTACAATATTATTAACAATGCCCATCAAATCGGCAATCGAATGAAACTCACTGAAAAAGACCGAATATGCATTCCAGTACCATTTTTCCATACATTTGGCTGTGTTTTAGGGATTTTAACCGCAGTTGCTAAAGGTTCTACAATGGTCATTATTGAACAATTTGATGCGGAAGAAGTGTTAGAAGCGGTTTCCAAAGAGAAATGTACTGCATTGCATGGTGTACCGACAATGTTTATTGCAGAATTAAACCACCCAAGATTTCATGAATTCGATTTATCTCATTTACGTACAGGAATCATGGCGGGATCGACTTGTCCGATCGAAGTCATGCGTGATGTCATGAATAAAATGGGTGCGACTGAAATTACAATTTGTTATGGATTAACGGAATGCTCTCCAGTTATTATGCAAACAACCGTTGACGATCCAATTGAATTGAAAGTAAGTACAGTCGGGAAAATTCATCCTAATATAGAGGCAAAGATTATTAATCCTGAAACATTAAAAGAAGTCGGTCCACATGAGCCAGGGGAGCTTATTACCAGAGGTTATCACGTAATGAAAGGTTATTATAAAAACGAAGAAGCGACAAACGAAACAATTGACGAAGATGGATGGCTTTATACGGGTGATATTGCAACAGTGGATGAAAATGGATACTATACGATCACCGGCAGAAGTAAAGATGTCATTATTCGCGGTGGAGAAAACATCTATCCTCGGGAAATTGAGGAATTTTTATATAAAAATCCGAAGATCGTGGATGTTCAAGTTGTGGGTGTTCCAGATGAAAAATACGGCGAAGAAGTAATGGCATGTATCATTTTAAAGGAAAATGAGCAAGCAACAGAAGAAGCTATCCAAGCGTTTTGCGAAGGGCAAATTTCCAGACATAAAATACCGAAATACATTATGTTTTTAGATGAATATCCGATGACAGCTAGCGGAAAAATTCAAAAATACAAATTAAAGGAAATAGCTTTAGAGAATATAAAAGTATAAACATTCCAGATAGAATTGAGGGGAATAAAATGATCAACAAGCTACTTGTTGCTAATCGTGGGGAAATAGCAGCACGTATCATACGAACATGTAAAGAAAACGATATTAAAACCGTTGCCATCTATTCAGAAGCTGATGCCAGGTCACTTTTTGTAAAAATGGCAGATGAAAGCTATCTAATTGGACCTCCAAGGGTTAGCGAAAGTTACTTAAATACGGACAAAGTTCTAGAGATAGCAAAACAAACCAAAGTTGATGCAGTACATCCAGGATATGGTTTTTTAAGTGAAAATGGCAGCTTTGCAGACAAATGCGAACAAGCGGGAATCACATTTATCGGACCAAGTTCTAACGTAATCGAACAAATGGGGGATAAAATTTCTGCAAGAAAATTAATGGAGAAAGCTGGAGTACCAGTTATCCCAGGCACAAAAGGAGAAGTATCCGATGCGGAAGCGGCAATAAAGGAAGCGGAACATATAGGTTATCCAATTATGGTAAAGGCCTCTGCAGGTGGCGGTGGAATTGGTATGCAAATCGTTCACACTGCTCAGGAGCTTTTAAAAGCATTTGAGAGCAACTCCCAAAGAGCGGAACAATTTTTCGGTGATGGTTCCATGTTCATGGAAAAACTTCTAGTAAATTCCCGTCACATTGAGGTTCAGGTTTTAGCCGATACCCACGGTAATGCAATTCATCTATTTGAAAGAGAATGTTCGATACAACGGCGAAATCAAAAGGTAGTTGAAGAGGCCCCTTCTTCCTTTATATCAAAAGAAACCAGAAAAAAAAATGGGTGAAGCCGCAATTAAAGCAGTGAAAGAAATTGGTTATACAAACGCAGGTACGATCGAATTTCTTGTAGATGAAAATGAACAGTTTTATTTCTTGGAAATGAATACAAGAATACAGGTTGAACATGCAATCACTGAAGAAATTACGGGACTGGATATTGTAAAAATGCAAATTGATATCGCTAATGGAGAAAAATTGAGGTTGGATCAAAATGATTTAGAGATCCAAGGCCATTCAATTGAAGTACGTATTTATGCAGAAGATCCTGTTACCTTTTTTCCATCACCAGGGGAAATAACTGTATATGAGGAGCCTGCCGCAAAATATATTAGAGTTGAATCATCGATTGAACAAGGCTCCAAGATAACTCCATTTTATGACCCTATGATAAGTAAATTAATTGCCACAGGAAATAACAGAAATGAGGCAATATCAAGGTTAAATGATGCACTACAAAACTATAAAATTGAAGGGATTAAGACAAATATACCGATGTTAAAAGAAGTTATTCATCATGAACACTTTATCTCAGGTAACACAACAACAGATTTTGTTGAAGAACATTATTTACCGATAGTGAAATAAACGGAGAACCATTCAACATGAGGGGAGTATTAAAATGACTCAAATAAAAGCAAATATGGCAGGAAACGTATGGAAAATCGTAGTTAGTAAAGGTGACACCGTAACAGAAGATCAAGACGTTGTTATTTTAGAATCAATGAAAATGGAAATCCCAATTGCTGCTGATGAAGAAGGAATAGTAAAAGAATTAAGTGTTAATGAAGGCGATTTTGTCAATGAAGGTGATGTGCTTGTAATTATAGAATAATCCGAGCACTTTAGCTCTCCTCTGAGGGCTAAAGTGTTAATAGATTAGGAGGCCTTTTATTCATGTCAAATCTTGTTCAAGTAGAACTGAGAGACGATCATATTGCCATTATTAAACTAAATCGGCCTGAAGCAGCAAATGCAATGAGTCGGCAATTACTAAAAGAAATCAATGATGCTATTTTTTCAATAAGTGAATATGATTCTATTTATTGTACGGTTATTACTGGTGTCGGTGAAAAAGCCTTTTGTGCTGGAGCTGACTTAAAGGAACGAAGCGGCATGAATAACAAGGAAGTCATCGAAGCTGTACGCAGCATCGGAAATACCGTGCTAAATATTGAACAAATGCGGATGCCTGTTATTGCCGCTTTAAATGGAGTTGCTTTCGGCGGAGGATTAGAACTAGCTTTAGGATGTGATATTCGATTAGCAGCCGAACACATTCATTTGGGGTTAACCGAGACATCACTAGCTATTATCCCCGGTGCAGGGGGAACACAACGACTGCCGCGTTTAATAGGCATTGGCAATGCCAAACAACTTATATATACAGCAAAAAAATTAACGGCTAGGGAAGCAAGAAACCTTGGTTTAGTCGAAGAAATTATTGAACCAAGTCAGTTAATAGAAAGGTCAATAGAAATAGCAAAGGATATAGCTAGCAATGGACCGATAGCGGTTCAACAGGCTAAAATTGCTATTAATAATGGCATGCAAGTTGATTTATTAACCGGGCTGGAGATCGAACATCTCAGTTATAAAGAAACCATCCGTACTGAAGATCGATTAGAAGGTTTACGTGCTTTTAAAGAAAAGAGAAAACCTGTTTATAAAGGAGACTAACAAGGAGGATACATATCTATGTCCTATGTAGAACAATTAACAGAAAAAGTCGATACGATTAAAAAAGGTGGAAAAGAAAAGTACCATAAAAATAATCAAGAACGTGGGAAGCTATTTGTAAGAGAACGACTAAATTTGCTTTTCGATAAGGGACTGGATATCGAGGATGCATTTTTTGCTAACTGCATGGATGATGAGTTACCGTCCGATGGTGTCGTTACAGGGATTGGAGAAATGAATGGCCAAAAAGTGTGCGTGATGGCAAATGATTCGACTGTTAAGGCAGGATCTTGGGGAAAAAGAACAGTTGAAAAAATTATTCGTATTCAAGAGACAGCGCTAAAATTAGAACTGCCAATGTTATATTTAGTCGATTCAGCTGGAGCGAGAATAACTGATCAAATTGAAATGTTTCCTGGCCGCCGCGGGGCGGGCCGTATTTTTCACAATCAAATAAAATTGTCAGGCCGCGTTCCTCAAATTTGTCTATTATTTGGTCCTTCTGCCGCTGGAGGCGCATATATTCCTGCCTTCTGTGACATTGTCATTATGGTGAAAGGAAATGCCTCCATGTACTTAGGATCCCCTCGTATGGCTGAAAAGGTTATTGGAGAAAAAGTCACTCTAGAAGAAATGGGCGGTGCAAAAATGCATTGTGCTGTATCCGGTTGCGGAGACGTTCTTGCTAAAACAGAAGAAGAAGCCATTGAATTTGCAAGAAACTATTTAACGTACTTCCCTGCTAACTTTAGAAGCAAACCGAAAAAAGCTGCAGTTCCCGCCCAAAAAGCGTTTCATAAAACAATCAAGGATATTATTCCAGCTAACCAAAATACACCTTTTGATATGAAAGAATTGATCGATCAGATTATCGACACAAACAGCTTTTGTGAAATTAAAAAGTTATTTGCACCAGAAATAATAACGGGATTGTCCCGTATTGAAGGTGGAGTTGTAGGTATTATTGCAAGTCAGCCACGCCAAAAAGGAAGTGTATTATTTCCAGATTCGGCAGACAAAGCTGCGAAATTCATACAATTATGTGATGCATTTAATATTCCCCTGCTCTTCCTTATGGATGTGCCTGGTTTTATGATAGGTACAAAAGTGGAGAGTCAAGGTATCATTAGACATGGTGCAAAAATGTTGGCATCTATGAGTGAAGCTACGGTTCCAAAAATTTCAGTAATCGTTAGAAAAGCTTATGGGGCTGGTCTTTATGCAATGGCTGGACCTGCATTTGAACCAGACGCTGTTTTAGCATTGCCAACAGCACAAATTGCTGTGATGGGACCGGAAGCAGCGGTAAATGCAGTGTATGCAAATAAAATAGCATCATTAGAAGGAGAAGAAAGACAAAGGTTTATAAAGGAAAAACAAGAAGAATATCGTGATGATATTGACGTTTATCGTTTAGCATCTGAAATGGTTGTCGATCAAATTGTAGAACCAGATCAGTTAAGAGTGGAATTAGGAAAGCGTTTTAAAGCTTATGAATCAAAAAATGTAGAATTTACAAAGAGAAAACATGGCGTACTTCCCGTATGAATGAATTTGCACCTTGATCATTTTCAAGGTGCTTTTTCATAAATCCATTTACAAACGTTATCCAAGTGAAATTTAATAACAAGCGCAAAGTTCCATTTCTAATCCTTTTATTGGCACTTTTCATGAACCTTATACTCTTTTCTTTGCAAAAACGATTGCCCCGCATCTTTATATCACGTAATGCCACCCTTGGACCCTCGCCCTACATAATGGTGGTGTTCCTAACCAAAATGCCTGCCTTCTTTTTTTCCATTATTTGCATAATATTGGAAATGATTTGTTTGTTTCACTCGCTTTACTATAAAATAACCAATAAAGGCACCAGAAATACTACTTACTAAAAATGAAGGCATAAACACCATGGCTCCCATCGAACTTCCCATTAATATATTCGCGTACGGGACTGCAAACAAGGAACCAATCAGCCCTGTTCCAACAATTTCTCCAATCACAGCCATTATTTTTTTGCCAAAATGTTTATAGAAAATACCAGCTAAGAAGGCACCAATCATCCCCCCCGGAAAAGCAATGATTGTTCCTAGTCCAAGCATATTACGAATCAACCCCGTCACAAAAGCGATTATAACAGCTGGAACTGGTCCTAATAGTATTGCCACCATAACATTGATCGCATGCTGTACTGGATATGCCTTTGCAACCCCTGCAGGAAACCAGAGTAATTGGGAACCGATTGTCGCTATAGCAACGAAAACTGCCATTGTTGTAATTAGTCTTGTTCGATTCACATTGTATTCCCCTTTTTCCGCAAAATGTGATATTTCCCGGGAAATATCGACAATATTTACTGCACCTTGTCTAATTGTTCTCGCAGTTCTCTTGCAGCTTGCTCAGCGTCCCCTGCTTGACTAATTGCCGTGATCACTGATATACCTGCCGCTCCTGCTTTTTTTATTTGCATAGCATTGGATTTTTTTACCCCGCCAATAGCTACAATTGGAATGTTAACTTTCTCCGTAATATCTCTAATCGTCTGAATTCCAATAGGCTTTTTACCTGGTTTTGTTGCTGTTTCAAAAATCGGGCCTACTCCGAGGTAACTAGCTCCTTGCTGCTCAGCTAGTACTGCTTCTTCTATAGTTGATACAGAAATACCAATCGGAAAAGTATTTGGAAGTTTTTCTCTAGCCTCTTTAATTGGTTCGTCTCCTTGTCCCAGATGAACTCCATCAGCACCAAGCTGGATAGCCAAATCGATATCGTCATTAACAATAAATGGAACTCCCTTTTCTTGACATATCTTCCTTAGCTGTTTTCCAAGCTGAATTTTATCTTCGCCTTTTTTTACATGAAGTCCTTTTTCCCGATACTGAAAAATGGTAACTCCGCCATCGATGGCTTCCTGTAATACTTGGGAAGGATTGCGCTTTGTATTGTCACTTCCCATTATAAAATAGAGTAGAAGATCTTTTTCATTGATCATAAAAGGTTAATCCTCCTGAGCTGTGAACATTTGTATTCTTTTTCGTTTCGTAACATCCTGATTTGTTAAATTGTAAAGGCTATCCATTAAAGCAGCTGAGAAAGCTCCTGGGCCACTCACTGTTTCCATAGCAATTTCTGATGCTGCTCCATAACTGCTAACTGCGTTTACAGACGCATGATACCTATCATCAGCTACACTAACAAAAGCTCCAATGATAGCAGTCAGTAAACAGCCAGATCCAGTAACCCTTGGCAGCATGGGTACACCATTTTTACATAATGAATATCTTTCACCATCCGTAATAACGTCAGTTTCTCCTGTCGTAATAACGATTGAACCATATCTTCTTGAAACTTGCTTCGCTATATTGGGATTGATATGATCTGTTGATGCATCGACACCTTTCATTTCTGATCCGACTTCCCCTAAGATAGCTATTTCCCCTGTGTTTCCGCGAATAACAGATACATTAATTTCACCCAAAATTTGCTTTACTGCTTGTTTTCTGAAACTTGTTGCCCCGACTCCAACTGGGTCTAATATAACAGGAACCCCTTGATCATTAGCAGTTTTCCCAGCAAGAAGCATGGCTCTCACTTGAGTTTGTGTACACGTTCCAATATTTAACACCAGCGCATTAGCATGGCTTACCATCTCTTCCACTTCTTCAGGAGCATTTGCCATTACAGGCGATGCACCTATTGCTAATAATCCATTTGCTGAAAAATTTGCAACAACGATATTCGTAATATTATGGATCAATGGTTTTTGTTTTCTTATTGCTGTGATGTAGTCCATTAATTAGCCTCTTTCGTTTTATTTTCCGGAACTCCCTGCAAACGATAACCCCAGTGGTTTGTCGGTCCGTTCCCCCTGCCTATTTCTAAACTGAATCGAATGGCGTCAGTTATAAATTGCTTAGCGATCGCAACAGATTCATAAATTGATTTTCCTTTTGCTATTTCTGCTGCAATGACTGCGGAATACGTACATCCTGTTCCATGTGTATGCTTTGTATTAATTCGTTCTGTCGGGAATTTGTAAATTTTCTTCCCATCAAATAATATATCAATCGCATCTCCAGCAAAGTGACCGCCCTTCACAATAGCAGATTGTGCTCCTAACTCCTCGACTATTCGCTTGGCAGCAATTTCTGCATCCTCGGTTGATTGAATAGACACTTCCAATAGTTCTTCTGCCTCTGGTATATTTGGCGTAATAACAGTAGACAACGGAACTAATGCTTCACGGATCGTCTGTCTTGATTCTTTATCCATCAAATGATCTCCACTTTTAGCAACCATGACTGGATCAAGAACATATGGAACATGGTTAGATTTGATTGCATGACTAACTACTTCCATCATTTCAGGTGTGGCGATCATCCCTGTTTTCACAACGTCTGGTACAATATCATTAAAAACACTTTCAAGTTGCTTCTCTATAAATGAAACAGATAGATGTTCGATAGATTGAACGCCTAATGTATTTTGTGCTACGACCGACGTAACAACGCTCATGCCATAAACTTCTCGCTCCTGAAATGATTTTAAATCTGCTTGAATCCCTGCACCACCAGTTGGATCCGTACCAGCAATCGTAAGTGCAGAAGAAGTTGCATATTTCATCGTTTATTAACCCCTTTTCATGGAAAATCCCTATGAAGGAAAAATGGAGATAAGGTAATTTCATAATAAAAACCACACCAGGAAATTGGAGTGGCTTGATATACGTATACAAAGGTATAGCTGTTTTCATATACTATAACCATTCTCCACTTTCCTACGCTAGTTTGAACTAGATCAGGTTCGAAGGGTTGAGGATTTTACCTTATCTCAGCCATGTGGCACCCCTAGTGGACTTTCCTATTTAATTATGCGTTATATCTTAACTTAATCATGATAACACCTAATTGTCAACTAGATGAAATACGTTGAATAAAAAATAGTTTTCAAGTAATATTTTATTGTGGAAAATGATTTATGTAAAAGGGAGCTTATCATAATGAACGTAAACTTTAATCTTGAATTTGATGACCTATTAGCCTTTCAAGAAGATGTTATTAATAATTCGCGCACACATGATATAAAAGCTAAATACTTTAAATGGATTACAACCATCATCATTCTCCTTGGAATGCTATTGCTTGTAAAGACTTCTTTATTATCGGCCATATTTATTCTAATAATAGCTATGATCTATTTTTTTCTATTTCCATATTTATATAAATCTATGACTTTTCGTAAATTAAAGAATAAACTGCAAAACAATGATTATTCACATATACTTGGCCCCTGTCAAATGACTTTTTCCGAGAATGGAATAGATAGAGAAACAAAACATTCTACCTCCCATTTTAATTGGAATCAATTTGAAAAGGTAAGCGAAGATAATAAACATTACTTTTTATATGTAACAGATTTAGAAGGATTAATTATTCCGAAACAGCCGGATCACATGAATGAAAAAGAGATAACGGAATACAACAATATGATTAAAAATTTCATTAGAAACCTTAAGTAACAAATCTCTATTCACTTCTTTCGCAATATGCGGAAAGATGAGAAACAATATTGTAGTCTTGAATCCTCCATTCCACTTGGTTAAAGGTAATATTACTAATACAAGCATTAATTAGTTTTGTTTTCCCTGAACCTATCTTTCCATTTGATATGGTGGCTAAGATCGTGTTAATTACAGCTCCATGTGCGACAAGCAGGATATGCTTACCCTGATTGTTCTCGATGATCTCATTCAGACCAGCCATTACGCGTTTCCGAAGGGCTCCCCGTGTTTCCTGATTAGGATAATCTTTATCTGGATATTTTGCCTGTCGCTCTCTTTTTGTCATACCCTGTGCTTCCCCGTAATACCTTTCTACAAATGCTTCCATTTCAATGAGCGGAATTTGGAGCTTTTCATTGATAATATTCGCTGTCTGCTTTGCCCGTTGCAAAGGACTTGTTATCAGTACATCATACTTCGTTTTCACCAGCTGATTAGCACATTCCTTGGCTTGTTCTATTCCCCTCTCATTTAGAGGGGTATCCATTTGCCCCTGTACGATTTCTAAAGCATTCCAGTCCGTTTCACCATGTCGTACCAAGCTTATACTTGTAATTTTTATGCACCTCCATTAAAAATAACTCTCTATCACTTTCTATCATTATATAATAATATTTCCCTAGATGCAGGATGGAACTTCAATGATGGATAATCAACCATTGCTTTGGTAAAATCAAAGGTATAACAAGGATTTTTAAGGAGGTCTTAACATGAAAATTACCTCAATTGAACCAACACCAAGCCCACACTCTATGAAAATAAATGTCGATGAAACATTAGCTGATGGGAAAAGTCAAAACTTCCAACTTGGTGATGAGCTAAACGATGCTCCTCCATATATCAAAGACCTGTTTGCAATTGAAGGTGTGAAAGGTCTTTACCAAGTAATGGACTTTATTACGCTGCAGCGTAACCCGCGTGTTAGATGGGAAGACATTCTCCCGCAAGTGCGAGATGTCTTAGGATCTTCAGAAGATATGACGGATACATTTCATGCAGGCGGCACTTCGACAGCTGACTCTTTTGGTGAAATAAAGGTATTTATCCAAATGTTTCGAAATATCCCGATGCAAGTAAAGTTGCAAGAGGGAGAAACAGAACAACGATTTGGATTGCCTGAATCATTCACAAATGCTTCTATGAAGGCATCTGAAGCTACAGACAATATGCTCATGGAAAGAAAATGGGTCGAACAGAACCCACGTTATGGGGAAATAAAAGAAATTGGAGAAGAGGTTGTTGAGGAACTAACAGCAAGCTATAACACAGAAAGACTGGACGAACTTGTTCAACTTGCCTTTACCAAAGATGGGGAAACACCGCCCACCTCCAATTCACGTGTAAAAGTTACACCCGAAATGCTTGACAGTCCTAACTGGAAAGAACGTTACGCAGCACTTGACCGAATGGATCCAATGATCGATGACTTAGATGTTCTTAATAAGGCTTTAGATGACGAAAAGGCATCCATACGCCGGCTTGCCACTGCATTCCTTGGTATGATTGAAGAACCTGAAGTACTGCCTTATTTGTATAAAGCATTAAAAGACAATGCGATTAACGTGCGGCGTACTGCGGGCGATTGCCTTTCTGATTTAGGCTTTAAAGAAGCTATCCCGGAAATGATCAAGGCATTGTCAGATTCCAGTCGGATTGTTCGCTGGAGGGCTGCTATGTTTCTGTATGAAATCGGTGATGAAACTGCTATACCAGCATTACGTCAGGCAATGGATGACCCGGAATTTGAGGTACGCATGCAAGTGAAAATGGCTCTAGCCCGTATTGAAGGCGGGGAAGAAGCCAAAGGTTCCATCTGGCATCAAATGACGCAAGCAACAAAAAAATAAAAAGCCAACACTACCACCACAGGTGCTTGAAAATAGTAACAGGAACTCACTTGTTATTCCAAATTAAAAAATTCCCTGCTTTATATAAAGGAGCAGGGAATTTTATCCATTTCTAACTAATTAAGACTGCTAGTTTCTTATCTCTTTCTTCCCTTTCAAGTTTTGAAGCCAGATCGTATTTCTTTAAAAGGTGAAATAATTCATTTAAGTTTTCCTGGGATTGTTCATTTTCTAAAAATTGATGAACCTTACGAGCCAAATCATCTGGTAAAAATGATTCTTGGCCCTTGAGCTTTTTTTGTACATCCTCAAGGGAATGGTCAATATTACAAACTCCCATGTAAACACCTCCTTTACCTATTTTCAGGTTTGTTTCTTTACAATGACAACTTTCAGGTAATTTCCTTGTAAAAAACCATCCAATACCTTGAAATCACTAGGTAATGTATATTCTCTAAGAATTTCATATTTGTCCCCAGTTTCTTTAAAAGCCCTGTCAATAAATCCTTTAAATTTTTTCATCCCGAACGTCGCATTATTTGTTGAAGCGGCAATTATACCGTTTTTCTCCGTAATTGTAATTGTATCCTTTACCAATTTCGTATAATCCTTCGCTGCTCGAAATGTGTGTTTCTTTGAACGTGCAAAACTCGGAGGGTCCAGTATAACTAAATCAAATTTTAATTTTTTACGATTAGCGTATTTAAAGTAATCAAAAACATCCATCACAATAATATCTTGTTGTTCATAGTCAATTCCATTGACACTAAAATGTTCAATTGTTTTACTTTTACTTCGTTTTGCTAAATCCACACTTGTCGTTTTTGCTGCTCCACCTATAGCGGCTGCTACGGAAAAAGCGCCTGTATAAGAAAAAGTATTTAACACATGTTTATCTTTCGAATATTGATCCCTAATCGCTTTTCTGACTTCACGTTGATCTAAGAAAATACCTACCATGGCACCATCGTTTAAATAAACGGCATAATTCATTCCATTCTCTTTTACAATGATAGGAAACTCCCCGCGCTTTCCCTTCACAAAATCATCATCATCGATATACTGGCCTTCCGTATTAAACCTTTTTTTCTGATAGATGCCAGTGTAATTCGCTAGCTCATCCAATGTCCGTATAACGTCATCTTTAAATGAAAAAATTCCTTGACTGTACCAATTAATTAAGTAAAAGCCATCGAAATAGTCAATGGTCAATCCGCCAATACCGTCTCCTTCGCCATTGAAAACTCGAAAAGCATTTGTGTTCTGATCATTAAATAGATGTTTCCTCTTCTGAATTGCTGCATTGATTTTTTCCTTGAAAAAGTTAAAATCAATTTTTTCTTCTTTTTTCCTTGATAAAATCCAGCCGATTCCTTTATTTTGCTTTCCATAATAAGCCTTTGCAATAAATTGCTGGTGCTGGTCTACTAAATAGAAAATACTGCCTTCTTTTTTTAGCAAATGATCATCAACAATCATATCTCTATGTACCAATGGATATCCATTCTTATACTTCGTTACGTATTTTGATTGAACCTTAATTTTAACCACGTTTATCATGATTTCATCCCATCATCTGTTTTCTTCATTATTACATGTTCCAATGAAAAGGGAAAGGGGCTTACATAATAAAACTCACTAAAAAACTACAGAAGACCCTGTAGTTTTATAAAGTTATAGTAAAGGAAATTAATTATTCTTCCTCTTCTATATCCTCAAATTTATATTCTTCTTTTATATCTTCCCATTTTTTTTGTGCCTTTTCATCTATTTCTAGTGATTCCTGTGTTTTTTCTTCAGATTTTGCCAGTACTTCATTGGCTTCCTCTTCTGTTAAAGAACCGTCGAACAATCCTTCGAATGCTTCTTGTTCTAACTGGACAGATTCCCTTAAAGCATTAATCCAGTCAACTTTGAGTTGATGATACTCTTTTGTAATGTCATGCTCAGGCTCTTTGGATTCAATATAATCTTTCACCTCATCCAATAGTGGAATCACTTCATTCTTTTGTTTTTCCAAAGCATCCTCTTGCGAATTCATACTTAATACTTCTTGACCTAAAGTTTGTATCTCCTCAAGTTTAGGCTGTACATCATCAACTAAGCTATTATGATAATCCAGTACTTCATCCGCTTCAGGTGAACTGCATGCAACTAGAGCTAACATAAAAAATAATGACATAAATAAAAATAAATTCCTCATTTTCACCATTATGTATACCCCCTCGTATAATATGTTTA